>NZ_CAWNZT010000431.1:3259-10069 GCF_963878965.1 Aeromonas sp. HMWF015
CGAGATACCGTTGAACTCGGTCTGATTGCCGCGCAGGTAGACGTCATACTCCTCGCCCCTGTCCACATAGGTGGTCTTGCTCGCCCCGCCCAGCAGGGTCTGCAAGCTGTTGGCCACGGTGGAGACCGGAATGCCGAGCTGGCTGGCGCTGTCGCGATTGATGGTCACCTGCAGCTCGGGAGTCTTCTCGGCATAGTCGAGATCCGGGCTCAGCATCAGGCCGCTGCCCTGCGCCGCCTGTTGCAGCGCCAACCCTTGCTGGTAGAGCTCGGCATAGTCGTTACCCTGCAGCACGAACTGCACCGGTGCGGTGGAGCCACCCCGGAAGCCTGGCTGGAAGGTGCGGATCATCACATCGGGAATGCCGGAGAGCTTGGCACCCAGCGAGCGGGAGAACTCGGTGGCGGTGACGTCGCGCTCGGCCCAGTCGGTGAGCTGGATGATCACCATACCGGTCTGATCGCCGCCACGGCCAAAAGCGGGGGTGCTGAAGCTCAGCGCCTGCACCACCCCTTTGCCCAGCATCGGCATGATGGCGGACTCCACCTGCTGCATGTTGCGCTTCATCCGCTCGATGCTGGTTCCCTCTGCCCCCTTGACGAAGACATAGATGACGCCGCGATCCTCGGTCGGGGTAAGGCTGGTCGGCAGCTGGGTAAAGAGGGCACCGATACCGCCCAGACAGAGCAGCAGCACCAGCGGCGTCCAGCGGGAGCGGCGCAGCACCCACGCCAGCAGGTGGCGATAGTGCCCCTCCAGCCAGCCGAGCCCGCGATCGAGCCCGGCGGTGAGTCGGTTCGGTTTATCCAGCGGGCGCATCAACCAGGAGCCCATGGCCGGAGTCAGGGTCAGCGCCACCAGCGAGGAGCAGAGCACCGCAAGCGAGAGCAGGATGGCAAACTCGGTAAAGAGCCGCCCCACCATGCCATCCATAAAGGCGATGGGGACGAACACCATCACCAGCACGGCGGTGGTGGCGATGACCGCAAAGCCCACCTCGCGGGTGCCGTGCCAGGCGGCCAGCAGCGGCGGCTCGCCCCGCTGCAGATGGTGGTGGATGTTCTCCACCACCACGATGGCGTCATCCACCACCAGGCCGATGGCGAGGATCAGCGCCAGCAGGGTGATGAGGTTGATGGAAAAGCCGAAATACCAGGCGCCGATAAAGGCTGAGATGAGCGACACCGGCACCGTAATGGCCGGAATGAGCGTGGTGCGCCCCTGCCCGAGGAACAGATAGAGCACCGCCACCACCAGCACGGCGCAGATGGCCAGGGTCTCGTACACCTCGTCGATGGCCTGCTTGATAAAGATGGTGGAGTCGTAATCTACCTCGAGCTTGGCCCCCTCAGGCAGGAAGCGCTGCATCTCACCGAGTTTCTTCTCGATCCCCTGCGCCACCGCCAGCGGGTTGGCGGTGGACTGGGCGACGATGCCGATACCCAGACTCTCTTTGCCGTTGCGCTGATAGGCGCTGTCTTCGTTCTTGGCTCCTACCTCCACATCGGCGATATCGGCCAGATAGACGCTCTGGCCGTTGGCGGCAGTGGTGACTTGCAGTTGCTGGAAGTCTTCCGCTGTGTGATAGAGACGGGCGATCTGCACCGCCATGGTCATGGAGTTGTTGCGGATCTCCCCACCCGGCAGCTCGATATTCTCCCGCTTGAGGGCCTCTTCCACATCGCTCACCGTGATGCCACGGGCCGCCATGTCGGCCGGGCGCAGCCGCACATACATCACCTGGGTGAGATCGCCGGAGAGCGCCACTTCACTCACCCCGTCTACCAGACTCAGGGGGTCGACCAGCACCCGGTTGGCGTAGTCGGTCATGGCGGTGCGATCCATCTGGCTGCTGCTGAAGTTGAGCCAGATCGCCACATCGCCGTTGCCGCTGTCCTTGGTCACCAGCGGCTCGTCCACATCATCGGGCAGCCGTGGCCGAGCGCGGGAAAGGGCATCGCGCACATCGGAGATCCCCTCCACCATGTTCCAGCCGAGCTTGAACTCGACGGTGATCATCGAGCGTCCCTTGCGGGTCATGGAGTTGATGTTCTTGATGCCGCTGATGCCGGAGAGCTGATCCTCGATGGGCTTGGTGACCTGACTCTCCATCACCGAGGGGGCCGCCCCCTCATAGGTGGTAGTGATGGAGACCGACGGGATCTGCACATCGGGCATCTCCCGCACCGTCAACTTGCTGAAGGCGACCAGACCAAACACGGTGAGCAGGGCACTGAGCACCACCGCCACCAGCGGGCGGCGAACTGAGATATCGGAGAGCCACATCAGCCGTTCACCTCGGCCAGATCGCGCACCTGCACCCCATCACGCAGATTGACCAGCCCCTCGACCACGATGCGATCGCCGACCTTGAGCCCCTCGGTGACCCAGACGGTCTCCCCTTCGGTCTCGCCGAGCACCACAGGCACCCGCTTGACCCGGCCATCGGCCTCGAGACGGTAAACAAAGCGCTGCTCACCGGCGTACTCCACCGACTGGGCGGGGATCAGGGTGAGCTGCTGGGCGGGCAGTGCCAGCTCCACATTGAGCAACATACCCGGACGCAACTGACCGTTGCCATTGGGGATCATCACCCGCGCCTTGATGTTCTGGGTATCGTTGGAGACACGGCTATCGAGGGTGGTCAGGGTCCCGCTGAAGTGCTGATCCGGCCAGGCAGTACTGGTGGCGGTGACTGCCATGCCCGGTCGCAGCAGGGAGAGGTAACGCTCCGGCACTGCCAGATCGAGACGCAGTTTGTCCAGTTCATCGAGATGCAGCAGGGTATCGCCGCTGTTGACCAGCGCCCCTTCGCTGAGATCAATCAGGCTCACGGTACCGGCAAAGGGCGCCTGCAAGGTACGCAGGGAGAGCTCGTAACGGGCGGCATCGAGGCGTGCCTGCACCTGGGCCACGGTGGCCTCCTGCCCTTCCAGCTCGGATTGGGTCACGGCGCCACGGGCCACCAGCTTGCGCATATCACTCAGCTTGCGGTTCTCGTCGCGCAGGCTGGCGCTCTGCTCGGCCAGCTCCGCCTGCTGCTTGCCCGCATCGAGCGCGATCAGGGTCTCCCCCTTCGCCACGCTCTGGCCAGATTGCACCGCAATCTTGACGATGCGACCGGTCACTTCGGGGCTGATGATGACGGAACGATTGGCTGCCAGCTTGCCCACCAGCTTGAGGGTCGGCTCGGCCAGACTCTGTTTGACGGTTTGAGTGCGGATATTGACCTGTCTGGTCGGTGCTTTGGCGGCGGGTTCGCTGTGACGCAGCGCCCAGACGCCGGCAACCACGATTAGAAGAAGGCCCAAGCCGAGCCAGATACGCATTTTCATCGAACAGTCCATGAAGAGTGAGAGGGTAAATCCAGATTGGGGCCATTTTAGCCCCAGACTATGCCGTGACTATGTATAAATGTGACAAAACGTAACAAGAGCGGGATAAGCTCACTCTGTTTCAGGTCGCGCCGTTTGTTTTCACGCCACATCGCATACACTAACGACAATTTCCTTCGCAACCCGACTGACTGCCTATGCCCAAAATGTCTGACCACCGCTTTCTCACACGCCTGACCTGGCTCCTGTTCGCCGTGGTCATCCTGCTGATTGGTCTGACCTTGCGGCAAAGCCTGAAACAGATAGAACGCCTCTACCAGAGCGATACCCTCAACAGCGCCATCTACCTGCGGGATCGGTTCAAACAGACCGAAGTGTTTCTGGAGGCGATGCGCGGTCAGGCCGAAGAGCGACTGCGCAGCGACCCCCAGTCGGTGCTCACCCGCCAGCTCTATCGCCATATCGAGGTACTGCAAGAGGGGCTGGCCCTCGACAAGCTCCCCGGTGATTTACCGGCCGGACTGGCGGGCAACCTCACCGGTGACGGCCCGCTGCCGCCCCCCGGCAGTGCGCGGGAGGCGCAACTTCATTTGGCCCTGAGCCTCTCTCCCTTGCTGGCCACTGCCAGCCAGCGCCTTGGCAGCGAGATCGCCTGGGCCTACTTCACCGGGGTGGACAACTTTATCTACCTCTATCCCTGGATCCCCTCCAGCCAGTTTCGTTTTGCCCGCAGCATCTATGACAAGCACTACTGGCAAGATGCGCTGATGTCACCCAACCCCAGCCGGGACACCATTCTCTCCCGCCCCTACGAAGATTTTGCCGGACTGGGCACCATGGTCACCATGTCACAGCCTCTCTACAAGGACGGCTCGCTGGTGGGGATGATCAGCATGGACATCCTGCTCTCACGCTTGCAATCGCAGCTCAATCAGCTGGCACCGGCGCTGGGTGAGTATCTGCTGCTCAATCAGTACCATCAGGTGCTGGCCAGCAGCGCACACCAACCCGTGGTGCCGCAAGACCCCGAGCCGACCGACGAATACCAGTGGCGGCAAGGGGCATTGCAGCTGACCATGGCCATCCCAGATACCCCGCTGCGACTGGTGCACAACGTCACCCTGCTGCCGCTGGTGTGGGCCATGCTCTGCCAGTCCACGCCGACCCTGCTTGCCATTCTCTTTATGCTGCTGGCCGCCCTCTCCAACCTGAGATCCCATCGTCTCAACCAGCGGCTCAATTACCTCTCCTGCCACGATGCCCTCACCGGTGCCTTCAACCGCCACTATTTGGTGCTGCTGGAGCAGACGGGCGATCTGGCCCGGCTGCAAGCGGGGATCCTGATGTTCGATGCGGATCACTTCAAACGGGTCAATGACAACTTCGGCCATGCCGTCGGCGATATCGTGCTGATCCGGCTGGTGCAGACCTGCCAGCAGCAGCTTAGGCCCACTGATCGCCTGATCCGCTGGGGGGGCGAAGAGTTTCTGCTGCTGATTGGCCGTGCTGATGCAACTCAGCTCGGCGAGCTGGCGGAGCGGCTGAGAAAGGCGGTGGCGGATCACGACTGGGCCGCCATCGAGCCCGGGCTGGAAGTCACCATCAGCCTCGGCTATCTGCCCCACCAGGAGAACCTTCCCCTGCACGAAGCGGTACGCCGCGCCGATGTGGCGCTCTATCAGGCCAAGGCTAACGGTCGCAACCGCAGCGAAAGATGGCAGGGTGACGCCTCCTGACTCTCGGAGTAAGCTGACCCCTCAACCCCTTTTTGGAGGACTGTCGTGCCACGTAAACCCCGCGTAGGGCTCGCTCTCGGGAGCGGCGCCGCCAGAGGATGGGCCCATATCGGCGTCATCCGCGCCCTTGAACGTCTCGGCATCAAACCGGATTTGATCGCTGGCTGCTCCATCGGCAGCTTTGTCGGTGCCGCCTATGCCGCCGGAGAACTGGATCGGCTGGAAACCTGGGTGCGCGGCTTTACCCGCTTGCAGGTGGTCAGCCTGCTCGACCCGGCCCTCTCCGGCGGACTGTTTCGCGGCGAAAAGGTGTTTGGCCTTGCCGCCAGCCATCTGGGGGATCCCGATCTCGAGAATCTGCCCATTCCCTTCGCCTGCATCGCCACCGAGCTCGATACCGGCCGCGAAATCTGGCTGCAACAGGGCCCGCTGCGCCAGTCGGTGCGCGCCTCCTGCGGCATGCCGGGGATCCTCACCCCGACCCGGGTCAACGACCGCTGGCTGGTCGATGGCGCCGTGGTCAATCCGGTGCCCATCTCGCTGGCCCGCGCCATGGGGGCCGAGGTGGTGATTGCGGTCAACCTCAACACCGACATGCACCAACCCTGGACCGACGAGCCGGATCAACCCGGCAGCGGCGGCCTGCTCAGCCAGTGGCTCAATCGCGGTGAGTCCGCGCCAGCCACCCCGGGTCTGTGGAGCGTGATGAGTGGCTCCATCAACATCATGCAGGAGCGCATCACCCGCGCCCGGATGGCCGGTGACCCGCCGGAGATCCAGCTCTGCCCGCGCCTTGGCAGCTTCTCCATCATGGATTTTCATCGCGCCAGCGATGCCATCAACGAGGGGGAAGCCTGCGTCGAGCGCAACCTCGATCAGCTCAAGGATGAACTGGGCCGCCTCGGGTTGCTGGGCAGTTAGTTGTCGACATGCTGTGGTTTAAAAATGAAAAAAAAGCGCCATTCGGCGCTTTTTTTTCAACTTACTTACCCGGTCACTCCTTACGGTAGAAGAGCAACCCGAGCAGAATCACCCCCACAGAGACCAGCAGATAGAGTCCCAGACTGGGATTGGTGATACCGCCATACAGAATGATGAGCGCGCCCAGGGTGGCGCAGGTCGGGATCACGAACCGCTTTATCCAGCCCAACTCGGTAAAGGTGCGCATGTACCAGACATAGAGGAACAGATAGAGGCCATAAATCAGCACGATCGGCATCTCGTCCAGGGCGATGTAACGACCGAATGTCTCGTTGATGCTGCAGTACCACAGCACTGAGTAGATCACCGACAACAGCGCTGCCGCGAGGGCCGAGTTGATTGGCATGTGGTGATGCGGTTCGATACGGCTCATCCACTTGGGGGCAGGACCCTGATTGCGGATCGCCAGCGAGTAGGGAATGCGCATGGTCGCCAACACCAGACCATTGAGGGTTCCGAGGCAGGAGATAATCACAAACACGGTCAAAATGGTCGAGGCAGTCCCGCCAAACAGGCTGGTTGTCGCGAGATTTACCGCGTTATCACCTTGCGCCACTATCTCGTCCGTCGGCAAGACACTGGCGATCCCCAGAAAATAGGTGACATAGACCACAAAGACTATCAGGGTGCCAATCACCAGCGCTCTGGGCAGATTCTTCTTGGAATCGCGAATTTCGCTGTTGATGGTCACGGCGGCAATCCACCCCTCATAAGCGAAGGCGGTGGCAACCACGGCCGTGGCCAGAGTGCCTCCGGTG
>NZ_CAWNZT010000432.1:0-1827 GCF_963878965.1 Aeromonas sp. HMWF015
TCATCTCGCGCTCGAGGGTGGTATTGGTGGCGATAACCCCATCAATACCATTCCGTACCAGCGAAGCGGCCACCTGATCTATTTCTTCAAGGCTTAAATCCGGGGCAATTTTAACCGCCAGCGGCACATACTTTTTATATTGGGCGACCAGCTCTTGCTGACGCACCTTGAGGGCGGCCAGCAATTCATCCAGCGCCTCGCCATATTGCAGCGAACGCAAACCCGGGGTGTTGGGGGAAGAGATATTGACGGCAATATAACCGGCATGATCATAAACCTTGTCCATGCAGATCAGGTAATCATCCTTGCCCTGTTCGATGGGAGTGTCTTTGTTTTTGCCGATATTAATGCCGATGACCCCCTGATATTTGGCCTCTTTTACCTTGGCCACCAGATGATCAACCCCCTTGTTGTTGAATCCCATCCGGTTGATGATCCCCTCTGCCGGAATAACCCGGAACAGGCGCGGCTTGTCATTGCCGCTCTGGGGTCTGGGGGTGACGGTTCCGACCTCGATAAAGCCAAACCCCATGGCGCCCAGCGCGTCAATGCACTCACCATCTTTATCCAGACCGGCCGCCAATCCCACCGGATTGGCAAAAGAAAGCCCCATGACAGTGACGGGGCGTTTCGGCAAATTCTGGCGGAAGAAACAATCGAGTGGCGTACCGAGAAGGCGGGGCAAATATTTCATGGAGAGATCGTGAGCCTGTTCCGGATTGAGTTTGAACAGGAAATGCCTGGCGATGGGGTACAACATCTTTGCTCCTTAAAGAAAGCCCCGGCAACTGGCCGGGGCTTTGGGTGTAATGTCGGTGTCATGCCTTAATCTGGCAATTAAAGTGCCCGACAATTCAACTGGAGCAGGTTCAACTCTCGCAAGGCCACCGAGAACTTGGCGAACTCGTGGGTACTGGTGGTCTTGAAGTCGGCCAACATATGGGTCCAACGGGACAAGAGTTGCTCATGCTCCGAAATCCAGTCGGCCAGTATGGTAGCGCATTCTCCCTGATCTTTGCACCCTTCCAGTACCACAGAAGTGAGACTGCGTTGCTGCCAGTCAAGATCTTCGCGGAAGGAGGCTCGCGCCATCGCCTGCCAGTGGTTGCCGACTGGCTGATGGTTGATCTGGTCGAGGAACCAGTGCAGATCCAGTTTGGCTCCGAGGCGATAGTAGACATTGGCGGCACGCAGGATATCGGTCTTGTGCTCCGCGGCAATCTGCGCCAGATCCAGGCTGGAGAAGAGGCTGCTCATATGGGCGACCTGACGGGCAATGGCCTCCGGCACCTGTTTCTCCATCCACTTGGCAACAGCCTGACGATGCTCGGCTACTTCGCTCTCATCCATCACCTCGTAGAGGTGCTTCCCTAAGGTCTCGAACGCCGGACGGAAGAAGGCGATGTTCTCGCTGATGCTCCAGCTGCGATTGCGGGCGCGCAGGAACCAGCGGGTGGCACGGCGCACGATGCGGCGGCTGTAGAACATCAGCTCGAGCTGAGTCTGGGCATCCACTAGGTTGTCGCCCCCTTCAATATCGCGCCACAGCTGGTTCATACCAAACACTTCGCGGGCCATGGCAAAGCAGCAGGCCACTTCGGCGACCGAGGCACCGGTCTCGTCCTTCATCCGGCTGGCGAAGTTGAGCCCCATGTCGTTGACCAACATATTGGCCACCCGGGTAGCGATGATCTCGCCGCGTAGCGGGTGATCGGCCAGCTGGTCACCAAATTGCTGCTGCACCTTGGCCGGAAAGCTGGTGACCAGCATGTTGGCGAGGAAGGGCTCGTCGGTCACTTCCGGGCAGTTGAGCTGCTCTTTCAACAC
>NZ_CAWNZT010000432.1:1837-17060 GCF_963878965.1 Aeromonas sp. HMWF015
CCACCAGCACTGCCAGTTCGGGGCGGGTCAGTCCCTGCCCTGCCGCCATCCGCTCTGAAAGCTCCTCATCAGAGGGGAGGAACTCCAGCGCACGGTCCAATTTGCCTTCCCGCTCCAGCCCCTGAATAAAGCGCTGCTGCTCTTTCAGTTGTTCAGAGCCGCGGAAGCTGGTGACCGAGATAGACTGGGACTGGCGATAGGCGTTGGTGATCACGATCTGCGCCACGTCGTCGGTCATCTCATACAGCATCTGGTTACGCTGCTTGAGGGTCAGATCTCCTGCCACCACCAATTGGTTCAGCAGGATCTTGATGTTCACCTCGTTGTCGGAGCAATCCACCCCGCCCACGTTGTCGGTAAAATCGGTATTGATGCGACCGCCCTGACTGGCGTACTCCACCCGACCGAGCTGGGTAAAGCCGAGGTTGCCCCCCTCGCCCACGATACGGGCCCGCAAATCGCGACCATTGACCCGCAATGCGTCATTGCTGCGATCGCCCACTTCCCCATCGCTCTCGCGAGCGCTCTTCACGTAGGTGCCGATGCCGCCGTTCCACAGCAGATCGACATTGAGGCAGAGCAGCGCCTTGATCAGCTCGTTCGGCGCCATGCTGGCCTTGTCGGTGCCGAGCAGGGTCTGCATCTCGGGGCTCAGCTTGATGGACTTGGCGGAACGCAAGAAGATGCCGCCCCCTTGTGATATCAGCTCACGGTTGTAGTCATCCCAGCTGGAGCCCGGCAGATCGAACAGGCGCTGGCGCTCGACAAAACTCTTGGCCGCATCCGGAGTGGGGTCAACGAAGATATGCATGTGGTTGAACGCGCCCACCAGCCGGGTGTGCTCAGAGAGCAGCATGCCGTTGCCGAACACGTCCCCCGCCATATCGCCGATCCCCACACAGGTAAAATCGGTGGTCTGGCAGTTGACGCCGATCTCGCGGAAGTGACGCTTGACCGACTCCCAGGCACCGCGGGCGGTGATGCCCATCTTCTTGTGGTCGTAACCGACCGAGCCGCCGGAAGCGAACGCGTCGCCAAGCCAGTGGCCGTATTCGAGGCTGATCTCGTTGGCAATATCCGAGAAGGTGGCAGTCCCCTTGTCGGCAGCAACCACCAGGTAGTAGTCATCCTCGTCGTGACGCACCACGGATGTCGGCGGGATAACCTCGCCGCCGATGATGTTGTCGGTCACATCGAGCAGACCGCGAATAAACAGGCGATAACAGGCCTTGCCCTCCTCCTGGATGACGGCGCGAGTTGCCCCCACCGGCATCTGCTTGCAGTAGAAACCGCCCTTGGCTCCCACCGGCACGATGACGGTGTTCTTCACCTGTTGGGCTTTCACCAGACCCAGCACTTCAGTACGGAAATCTTCTTTACGATCGGACCAGCGCAGGCCGCCACGGGCAACCTTGCCCCAGCGCAGATGCACCCCTTCCACCCGTGGCGAATAGACGAAGATCTCGAATTTCGGCAGCGGCAGCGGCATGTCGGTAATGCTGGACGGCGCCAGCTTGAAGGAGATGTAGGGCTTGATGTTGCCCGCCTTGTCCAGCTGGTAGTAGTTGGTGCGCAGGGTGGCGTCGATCATCTCCACATAGCGGCGGATGATGCGATCGTCGTCCAGGTTGGCGACCTGATCCAGCTTGGCGGCAAGCTCCTCGTGCAGCTTGGCCTGTACCTTGGCGTCCTGCTTGCCAGCAGGATCCAGGCGCTGTTCGAACAGGGTGAACAGCAGCTGGGCGATATCCGGGTAGCGGGTCAGGGTCTCTTCGATATAGGACTGGCTGAAGGAGACGCCGGTCTGACGCATGTATTTGGCATAGGCGCGCAGCACCGACACCTGACGGCCGGTGAGACCCGCCCCCAGCACCAGCCGGTTGAAGCCATCATCTTCCAACTGCTTGTTCCAGATGGCGGCAAACGCCTGCTGGAAGCGCTGCTGACTCTGGGCCAGATCAAAGGGCTGCTCGCCGTGCAGCAACATTGAGAAGTCGAGGATCCAGAACAGATCGCCCCCCGGAGTGCGAACCTGATACGGGGTTTCGCCGATCACCCGCAGCCCCATATTCTCCAGCATCGGCAACACATCGGAGAGGTGGATGGGTTCGGTGCGGTGGAACAGCTTAAGCCGTACCCGACGGTCGTTCTCCTCCTCCTGCGCGCGGTAGAACAGCATGCCCAGCGGCTCGGCTGCGCTCAGGTTATCGAGCGCCATGATGTCGGCCACGGCCGAGCCAGGCAGCACATCTTCCTTGTAAGCGCGAGGGAATGCAGTACTGAAACGGCGGCGCAGCTCATTACCACGGGCCTCGCCATAATGGGAAAGCAGCACGGAGTCGAGTCGATCGTCCCAGCTGCGGGCAGCTTCAATCAGGTTGTTCTGTACTTCGTTCACATCCACATCCACGTTGTTGTTGTTGACCCGCACTATGTAGTGGGTCCGCGCCAGCACGCCTTCGGTGAAGTAGACGTTGAACTCCACCTCTTCATTGCTGCCAAAATACTTCTGCAAAATTTGCTGGGTCTTGATCCGCAGCGCGGTGTTGTAACGCTCCTTGGTGACATAGACCATGCAGGAGAAGAAACGGCCGTACACATCGCGGCGCACGAACAGCCGCAGCATATCCCGCTCCTGCATCTCCAGCACGCCAAGACCGGTGGCCAGCAGCTCCTCTTCGCGGGCCTGGATCAGCTCGTCACGCGGATAGGTTTCCAATACGTTCAGTAGCGCCTTGTAGGCGTGGGAGCCCGTTTCAAAGCCGGAGGCGGCCATGATGCGCTCGAGGCGATGACTGATGAGCGGGATCTGGGTCGCGCTGGTGTTGTAGATGGAAGAGGCGTAGAGGCCGATGAAGCGATCTTCCCCGATCACCTTGCCATGCTCGTCGAAGCGCTTGATGCCGATGTAATCCACATAAGCAGGACGGTGTACCCGGGACTTGCTGTTGGATTTGGTGAGGATCAGCAAGTCAGAGCTCAGGGCGGCGTGACGGGCGCTGGCTGGCATGTTGCCAAGGCGCTGACCCACCTCCTTGATGGAGTTTTTCATCAGCCCAAGGCTGGAGCTGGCCTGCGGCAGGATCTCGTGATCCCCCTCCACCGCCTTGACGTCGTAGCGGCGATAGCCCATCAGGGTAAAGTTGTGGGCTGCCACCCATTTGAGGAAGGCAACGCAGGAGGCCACCTCCTCCTTGCTGACCGGGTGCTTGCGCTTGGGCAGTTCGTCAATGATCTCATTGAGCTTGGCCAGCATCGGCTGCCAGTCGCCGACTGCCAGCGCCACTTCACCAGCCACCGAGTTGAGCTCGGCAGCCAGCGCGGCCATCTGCTCCTCGCTGGTGAGGTGATCGATCTCGATAAGGAAGGCCGTTTCAACCGAGGTCTGCCCGTCGGTGTTGTCGAGCTCCAGAATGGCGTCAATCTTGCCATCCGCGCCACGAATGAGGTGCAGCGGTTGGTGCAGCATCATGTGGGCGGTGATATTGAGTCGCTTGAGCGCCATCCGGATGGAGTCCACCAGGAAGGGGGAGTCCTGCAGGATCACCTCGACAATCGTATGGGGGGACTGCCAGCCGTGACGGGTCAGCTCGGGGTTGTAGACCCGGATATAGGGGTCGGTGCCGGTACGCTGATTGAGGGCATTCCACAGGCTCAGGGCCGCGCCGTAGAGATCGCTGTCATTGCGATCGTGCAGATCGGAGCTCGCCATGTTGCCGTAGAACTTGGCAACGAAGCGCTCGACCAGAGAGGCACTGTTTTTGGGCAACTTCTGATGGATCAGGCTGAGAACGTTTTCGAGCAGAACTGAGGTAGGGGCGTCTTTCAATGCCATTTTTATATTCCTTATCGGACGACATTAACCACCGACGCAGAGGCAACCACCCTGGTTACCCGCTGGTGCAGAGTTGTTGCGAAGTGTAATGGCTTGGATAAGGGAAGGCGAGGAAAGGTGCTAACGAGATGTTAAAAACAAGGTGCAGATCACGGCTTAAACTGTGAGAAATTTTGCAAATAACCAAAAATACAGAAATTCCCACTACCTTTGTGCCAGTTTACCGGATAGATAGTGACGAAAAGCAGATAAACAGTCGGTAATCTGTTCGATTTTTGTTAATTTATGCGTTCGAGACTGATAAAGCGGTAATCGTCCTGGGTTTTCAGCCGAAAATAGCCATGCACACCATTGATGGCGACAAAGGGCCGTATTTTTTCTATGCCAAGCTCCAGGGTCAATCCCTGTTCGCTGCGCACCACCAGCCGTCTGGCATGGCCTTGATACATCAGCATCACCTCATCGCTATTCAATGAGAGCCGAAAAGTAAACTGCTTCACGCTTGCTCCTGATCACACAACAAATCACACAATGGAGGCAGGAGCGTTAACGCCCCTGCCCCATCGACACTTACTGCTGCAGCGCCTTGCTTACCTTCTCGAACAGATCCCGTGCCAGCCCCTCAAGGTTGGCAAGACGGGTCAGCTCGGCGCGGATCAGCGCCTTGCGCGCCTCATCCAGTCGCTTGAACTGGATAAGCGGAGTGATGAGGCGGGAGGCCACCTGCGGATTGACCTCGTTGAGCTCGATCAGCAGATCGGTCAGGAAACGGTAACCGCTGCCATCCACCGCATGGAACTGCACCTGATTGCTCATGGCGAAGCTACCGATCAGCGCCCGCAGCCGGTTCGGATTGCGAATGCTGAAAGTGGGGTGATTCATCGCCTGTTTCACTTCGCTAAGCACATCGGCAGCCGGTTTGCTGCCAATCAGCCGCAGCCAGTTGTCCAGCACCAGTCCATCCTTGGCCCACTTGCCTTCAAAATCGGCCAGCAGCGCAGCGCGACATGGCAACAGATAGCCGTTGGCCACCTGCAGCGCCGCCAGGGTGTCGGTCATGTTGTCGGCAGTGGCATACTGCTCGCGCACCAGCGCATCGGCATGCTCCGCATCCAGCGACGCCAGATAGCCGAGCACTACCCCTTTGAGAGCTCGCTTGGCCATATCGGCATGCACCACCTGATAACCGTTCAGACGCAGGCTCTGATAGGTTGCCGCCAAACGCGCGCCAAAGGCCTCGGCAAGACGGGTGTGGATCGCGTCGCGTACCTGATGGATGGCATCGATATCGGCCACCTCGAACAGCTCGGCCAGGGTCGCCTCACCGGGCAGCGCCAGGATCTCCGCCTTGAGGGCCAAATCCAGTTCACTGTCGTCCAGAATGGCGACGAATGCGGCTAGCAGGGTTTGGGAGAGCTCAACCCCCTGCCCGTGCTGGACCCGCGCCACCCCGTCGATGACCGCCTTGTTGATCAGCATCTGGGCCGCATCCCAGCGGGCAAACTCGTTGCGGGCAAAGCGCATCAGAAAGGCGAGCGCTTCGTCGCTGTAGTCATAGTGCAGCTTGACCGGCGCAGAGAAGTCCCGCAGCAGGGAGGGAACCGGTTTGACCGGCACTTGATCGAATTCGAAGGTCTGCTCCGCTTCCAGCACATCGAGCACGTTACCGATGGCCTTGCCCTGATACTGCAGCACAATGACGGCACCCTGCTCGTCATATAGCTCGATATCGAGGGGGATATGCAGCGGCAGCTTTTGCGGTTGATCCTGGGTCGGCGGGGTGTGCTGGCTGACATGGAGGCGATAGATACCGCTGGCGGCATCATACTCGTCGGTCACGGTCAGCTCGGGGGTGCCGGACTGGCTGTACCAGCGGCGGAAACGACCGAGATCGACACCGGACGCATCCTCCATCGCCTGCACGAAATCATCGCAAGTAGCGGCCGAGCCGTCGTGACGCTCGAAGTAGAGACGCATACCAGCCTGGAAGGCATCTTCCCCCAGCAGGGTGTGCATCATGCGGATCACTTCCGACCCCTTCTCGTAGACGGTGAGGGTGTAGAAGTTGTTCATCTCGATCACCACATCCGGGCGGATCGGGTGTGCCATGGGGCCGGCATCTTCCGCAAACTGCGGGCCGCGGACGGTACGCACGTTGTTGATGCGGTTGACGCCACGGGAGCCCAGATCGGAGGAGAACTCCTGATCCCGGAACACTGTCAGCCCCTCTTTCAGACTGAGCTGGAACCAGTCACGACAGGTGACGCGGTTGCCGGTCCAGTTGTGGAAATATTCGTGACCGATCACCCGTTCGATACCGTGGTAGTCGCCATCGGTAGCGGTAGCCGGATTGGCCAGCACGAACTTGGAGTTGAAGATGTTGAGCCCCTTGTTCTCCATGGCGCCCATGTTGAAGAAGTCCACCGCGACGATCATGTAGATGTCGAGATCATACTCAAGGCCGAAACGCTGCTCGTCCCAACGCATGGAGTTGATGAGGCTCTCCATGGCAAAACCGGCGCGATCCAGGTTGCCCTTGTCGACGAAGATCTCGAGGGCGACCTTGCGGCCGCTCTTGGTGGTGTAGTGGCTGCGCTCCACATCGAAATCACCGGCAACCAGCGCAAACAGGTAGCTCGGTTTGGGGAAAGGATCCTGCCACTGCACGAAGTGACGGCCGCCATCCAGATCACCGCTATCGACCTTGTTGCCGTTGGAGAGCAAGAAGGGGAACTGGGCTTTGTCGGCGGTAATGCGGGTGCTGTAACGCGCCAGAATGTCGGGGCGGTCCAGATAATAGGTGATGCGGCGAAACCCTTCGGCTTCACACTGGGTGCAGTAGGCATCGCCTGACTTGTAAAGCCCTTCCAGCGCGGTGTTGGCGGCCGGATCCAGCAGGGTGACAATGGTCAGCACACATTCGGCCGGCAGGTTGAACAGGGTCAGACTGCTCTCGCCTTGCTCGTAGTGGTCACAGGGAATGCCATCAATGGCAACGCTCTTGAGGGTCAGCTGTTCACCATCGAGGACGAGCGGCGCATTGTGCTCACCGTTGCGACGAATGCGGGTGATGGCGGTGACCTGGGTCAGCGGCTCCTGCAGTTGGAAATCGAGGTCGATGGTGTCGATCCAGTAGAGCGGCGCCTGATAATCCTGGCGATATTTGGCCGTCATGGCCTGGGAGTGATCGGTCATTATTGTCTGCTTCCACGCTTGTTAAAGGCGAGAAAGAGGCTGTCACAACCAACTGGCGGGGTCAAACAATTTGCATTACGTCAGATACGACAGACAAAAAGAAAGGGCGACCGCAGTCGCCCTTGTGCATTGGAGGTGCCTTGTCAGCTGCGTTTGCTGACCTTGGCCAGATCCGCAGTGATATTGGCCGCTTCGATGAGATACTCATCAGGCGCTTCAAAATCAGCGGGCAGTTCATCCAGACTCTTCACCGCCGGCTTGCCAAGACGTGCCAGACGCTCGTTGGTACGTTTGAGCGCTTTCTCATCCTGTTTCGCCTGCTCTGCAACACGCTCCGCCTCGTTGAGGGAGACAGACTTCTTGTCTTTCTCCTCCTTGTAGTCGGCGATGTCCTGCATCACATAGGCAAACTCGGGGTCCTTGGCGATCCGGGCATCGTGCGCCGACTGCAACTTGGGTAGCTGACTGGCGAAATTGCCGAGTTTCTCGTAGTTGGCGGAGGCAATCTTGTCCCACGGCAACGCATTGAACTCACGGCTCTCGCCCGTCTCTTCCGGCGCAACCGGTGTCGGGAAGCTGATATCCGGCGCAACGCCCTTGTTCTGGGTGCTGCCACCGTCGATCCGGTAGAACTTGGCGATGGTGTACTGCACGTGACCCAGCGGCTGCTCGTAGAAGTCATAGACCTTGGCGAGGCTGCGATGCTGCTGCACCGTCCCCTTGCCAAACGAGTTTTCCCCCAGGATCAGGGCGCGGCCATAATCCTGCATGGCGGCGGCGAAGATCTCGGAGGCCGAGGCACTGTAGCGGTCGATCATCACCGACATGGGGCCACCGTAGTAGACGTTGCCATCGTCATCGCCATTGACCGTGATACGGCCCATGTGATCACGAATTTGCACCACGGGACCACTGCCGAAGAAGAGACCGCTCAGGGCAGACGCTTCGGTCAAGGCACCACCGCCGTTACCGCGCAGATCGATGATCAGACCATCGATCTTCTTCTTGTTCAGGCTGGAGAGCTCCTTGATCACGTCGTCGTGCAGATTGACGTAGAAACTCGGGATCTCGATGACGCCAATCTTCTTGCCTTCGGCGTTGATCACCTTGGACTTGGCGGCCCTGTCTTCAAGGCGAACCTTATCGCGGGTCAGCTCGATCTGCTCGGTCTTGGCGCTAGCACCCTTGCCGCGCTGGATCTCCAGCTTGACCTTGCTCCCCTTGGGGCCCTTGATGAGCTCGACCACGTCATCAAGACGCCAGCCGATCACATCGACAATCTTGCCATCTTCCTGCCCTACTCCGGTGATCTTGTCATCGGGTTTGAGGTGGTTGGATTTGGCAGCCGGGCCACCGGGCACCAGCGAACGGATGACGGTAAAGTCATCTTCCGCCTGCAACACGGCACCAATCCCCTCCAGCGAGAGGTTCATCTCGGTGTTGAAACGATCGGCACTGCGTGGTGAGAGGTAACTGGTGTGCGGTTCGATGGCACGAGCGAAGGAGTTCATGAAGAGCTGGAAGACATCCTCGCTCTCGGTCTGGGACATCCGCTTGATGGCGTTGTTGTAACGCTTGCCAAGCAGCTCCTTGATCTCGGGCCACTCCTTGCCGCTGAGCTTGAGGCTCAGGGCATCGAACTTGACCCGCTGACGCCACAGCTCGTTGAGCTCTGCTTCATCTTTGGGCCAAGCCGCCCCTTCCCGATCAAACACATAGTTGTCGGTCTGGGTAAAATCGAAAGGAGTATCAAGCAGTTTGAGGGCGTATTCGAACCGCTCATAACGCCGCTGCTGACTCAGGTTGAACATCTCGTAGGCGGGGGCCAGACGGCCTCTTTCGAGGTCGGTGTCAAAACCGTTACGGTACTTTTCAAAACGGCTGATATCAGAGGCCAAAAACAGGTTGCGGCTGTAGTCCAGATTCTCCAGATATTTATCGAAAATCACGGAGGAAAAGGCATCGTCCAGCTTGAACTGTTTGTAGTGCGAGCGGGTAAACAGATTGGTAATTCGCTTGCTGGCCGTAGCATGTTGGCTCTCTTGAGCCAACACAGGCAAATCACTCTCCTTGAGCACCGGCTCGATGGCCTGTGCAAGCCCGGCAAGCGCCAGGCTACAGGCAACGAGGGAAAAACGAATTACGCCATGCTTCAACATTTGTCTCCTTAGAGAACCAAGTGCTCTGATTTGACCCGCACCATCATGCCGGTCTGCAGTTGGACCTGTACATCGTCCTTGGTTACTTCCTTGATGGTTGCCGGAACCGGGAATTTACCCATAACGACGCGCACATCCTGGCCCACTTTCAGCGTAGCGGCATCCACTTTAACCAGCGGAGCGTCAGCGACCGGTGTCTTGGCGGCAGCTTTCGGCTTGGCAGCTACATCAGCTTTCTCGGTTTTGCGCACAGCAGGACGACGGGGCTTCTTGGCCTTCTCATCCTTCTCTTTGGTATTGGTACGACGGCTGGCGAATACGCGCTCTTTGCTCTCTTTGAGAGCTTGCTTGGCGTGCTCGATGTGCTCTTCGGTCAGCAGTTCGCCCGGGTTGCCATCCAGATCAACGCGAGCCTGGCCAGCTTTGAGACCGTGCAGGTAGCGCCAGCTGGAGGTGTATTGACGCAGTGCGGAACGCAGCATGGTCTTGGAGACTCTGGCATCGTCAGCAAGACGCTCGGCCAAATCCTGGAAGATGCCAATCTTGAGCGGCTTGGCCTCTCCTTCAGCAACGAAGCAGGCCGGGAATTTCTCGACCAGGTAGGCAACGATCTCTTTACTGTTCTTCAGCTTCTCAGTGTTTTCCATGTATAACCTTGGCTTTCATATAAACGCACGGGCACGTCCCGAGCACAACAAAGGCCCCATTATAGAGAGCTTGGGGCCTTTTGCGAACCATCTAGCAATGACTTAGAGCATGCTTTCCAAAATTTGCACCGTTTCTTCGAGGCCAATCCGGTCTTCCTGGTCGAAACGGTTAAAAATCGGACTGTCGATATCGAGTACCCCGATGATCTCGCCACCACGGCGCACCGGGATCACGATTTCCGAGTTGCTCGCGCCATCACAAGCGATGTGACCATCGAACTGGTGGACATCGTCAATGAGCTGGGTTCTCCCCTCTGCCACTGCCGTACCACACACCCCGCGGCCGACCGGGATCCGCACGCAGGCCGGTTTGCCCTGAAATGGCCCCAATACCAGGGTCTCGCCCTGCAACAGATAAAAACCGACCCAGTTGATCTCCGTCAGCTCCTGATTAAGCAGTGCGGAGAGGTTGGCCAGATTGGCAATCAGATCGGTTTCCCCCTCCAGCAGCGCCTTGGCCTGCTGGTTGAGGGTGCGATAAAACGGTTGTTTTTCAATCATGATTAAATGAACTTCACTCCCTGATGGTTTGGGGAAGGTAACGCCTGGCCGGGAAATTTCAAATATTTTTTCCACTCCCCACCTCTTGCGCCGTTATTCCCGGGCAACGGAAAGCGCCAATTGCTGGCGTTGACCATTACTCCACTCGATATTTAACAACCAGATCATGACGGGTGATGTACAGCTCCCCACCTGGGTTACCCCCTGCCACTGTCCGTCTATTTCTTCAAAGCTCACCGGAATGGTGCCCATAAACATATCTTTGCCTTCGAGTGTCGCTTTCACCGGTTTGATGGCCGGAGCGCCGCCGCTAATAGCGATGGCAAAGTCATGTTCGGCGCGCAGCGGTAATTCCTTGATGGCAACCGTCAGCGACTTGTCACCAATCAGCGCGCTGCAAGGGGTGTGGGAAAGATCACAAATCTGATCTTTTTTCTGGTCTGCAGAGACGCTGTTATCGGCCGAAAACCAGGTGCGATAGGCCATCAGCGCCAATAACAGCGCCAATACCAGTACGAGGTGCAAAACTTTACGTGCGGTAAGTCTCTCTTTCATCAAAAACAGCCCGATTAAGATGCAATTAAAATAGTTTTTTGTGATCTCGAACAAGGTAAAAAACTGCCATGCCGAGACCGGACGGAGCCAAATATATCACTGTTTATACTGTTATTTTACCTGTCAGTTCAGTATCATTCCCATGCAGTTTTCATTTAGCCATCTTTTGCTTTTCCTTTCGTTAACAGATGTTAACAACTGGTCGGCGGTGGCTGATGAAGCCAGTCCGGTTCTCCGGATACAAAACCAAACAACAGCAGCATCGGAAGCGGAATATAACGATGAGCCATACAACTAACCATCCTGAGTACAACTACACCGTTGTTCGCCAGTTTACCGTCATGACGATTGTCTGGGGAATTGTCGGCATGTCGGTTGGCGTACTGATCGCAGCCCAGTTGATCTGGCCTGCCCTCAACTTCGAGACCCCGTGGCTGACTTACAGTCGTCTGCGGCCCCTCCATACCAACGCAGTGATCTTCGCCTTCGGCGTCAGTGCACTGATGGCCACCTCGTTCTACGTGGTGCAGCGCACCTGTCAAACCAGACTGTTTGGTGGCCCGCTGGCAACCTTCGTCTTCTGGGGCTGGCAAGCGATCATCCTCTCTGCCGCCATCTCTCTGCCGCTGGGTTACACCTCCGCCAAAGAGTATGCCGAGCTGGAGTGGCCGATTGATATCGCCATCACTGTGGTATGGGTCGCCTATGCCATCGTCTTCTTCGGCACCCTGATGAAGCGCACCACCTCCCACATCTATGTGGCGAACTGGTTCTTCGGCGCCTTCATCATCACCGTTGCGGTGCTGCACATTGTCAACAACATGGAAGTGCCGCTCTCCGGCATGAAGTCCTACTCCATGTACTCCGGCGCCATGGACGCCATGGTGCAGTGGTGGTATGGCCACAACGCGGTAGGCTTCCTGCTGACCGCCGGCTTCCTGGGGATGATGTACTACTTCGTGCCCAAGCAGGCCGGTCGTCCGGTTTACTCCTATCGCCTCTCCATCGTGCACTTCTGGGCGCTGATCTCCCTCTACATCTGGGCCGGTCCGCACCACCTGCACTACACCGCACTGCCTGACTGGGCTCAGTCACTGGGCATGGTGATGTCCCTGATCCTGTTTGTCCCCTCCTGGGGTGGCATGATCAACGGCATCATGACCCTCTCCGGTGCCTGGCACAAACTGCGTTATGACCCCATCCTGCGCTTCCTGATCGTTTCTTTGTCTTTCTACGGCATGTCGACCTTTGAAGGCCCGATGATGGCGATCAAAACCGTCAACGCCCTCTCCCACTACACCGACTGGACCGTCGGTCACGTGCACTCCGGTGCGCTGGGTTGGGTTGCCATGGTCTCCATCGGTGCTGTCTATCACCTGATCCCGAACCTGTTCGGCCAGGGCCGGATGTACAGCGTCAAGCTGATCAACGTTCACTTCTGGCTGGCGACCGTGGGCACCGTGCTCTACATCGTTGCCATGTGGATTTCCGGCGTGATGCAGGGCCTGATGTGGCGCGCAGTCAACGAAGACGGCACCCTGACCTACAGCTTCGTTGAAGCGCTGCAGGCATCCTATCCCTTCTATTTCGTGCGCTTCCTGGGTGGCTGCTTCTTCGTCACCGGCATGTTGCTGATGGCTTACAACGCCTATCGCACCATCACTGCGCCCAAAGGTTCTCTGGAACCTGTCGCCCAGCCAGCATGATTGAAGAGGTCAACCCATGAGCAACAATAACCGTCACGAAATATTTGAAAAAAGCGTTCCCATGCTGGTGGTCGGCATCATCTTCGCCATCAGTCTGGGGGGCCTGGTTGAAATCACTCCGCTGTTCTTCCAGAAGCAAACCACCGAGCCGGTGGAGGGCCTCAAGCCCTACACCGCTCTGCAGATGGAAGGGCGCGACATCTTCATTCGCGAAGGCTGCACCAACTGCCACAGCCAGATGATCCGTCCGTTCCGTGCCGAAACCGAGCGTTACGGTCACTACTCGGTCGCAGGTGAGAGCGTCTGGGAGCACCCCTTCCTGTGGGGCTCCAAGCGTACAGGTCCGGATCTGGCCCGTGTCGGTGGCCGTTACTCCGACGAGTGGCACAAGGTTCACCTGATCAACCCGCGCGATGTGGTACCGGAATCCAACATGCCCGCCTACCCCTGGCTTGATACCAATGTGCTGACTGGCGAGATGACCGGCAAAAAACTGGCGCTGTTCCGCGATCACTTCGGTGTGCCCTATACCGACGCCGATATTCAGGGTGCTGGCGAAGCCGTGAAGGGCAAAACCGAGCTGGATGCGCTGGTGGCCTATCTGCAATCACTGGGTCATGCCCTGAAATAAGGAGGCGAAGATGGACTACGGCACATTTCGCGGTCTGTATACCCTGCTGTTGATGGCCATCATGATTGGCATCATCGTCTGGGCCTACAGCAAACGCCGCAAGACCTCTTTCGACGAGGCTGCCAATCTGGTTTTTGCCGATGATGAGCAACCCGGTGCTGATAAAAAGAACGCAGGAGCGAAACAATAATGAGCACTCTGTTTAGCATTTTTGTGACTGTCATCAGTCTGGGAACCATCCTCGGCTGCTTCTTGCTGCTGATGTGGTGCCGCAAGGACAAGATGGGTGTTGAAGAAGGCAAATCGATGGGTCACTCCTTCGATGGCATCGAGGAGATCAACAACCCGCTGCCGAAGTGGTGGACTTACATGTTCCTCTTCTTCATCGTCACCGGTCTGGTCTATCTAATCGCCTTCCCAGGGCTTGGCAACTTCAAAGGGCTGCTGGGCTGGCAAAGTTCCAACCAGGACGTGCGCTCGCTGGCCGAGTCCAAGGCTGCAACCGAATCGGCCAAGGCTGAAGGTCGCGCGGTGGAGTATGACCGTGAGGTCGCCAAGGCTGACGAGATCTACGGCGCCAAGTTCCGTGAACTCACCTATGAAGCGGATGGCAAAACCTATCGTGCCATCACCGAGATCGCCAAGGATCCGGAAGCCCTGAAAGTGGGTCAGCGTCTGTTCCTGCAGAACTGCTCCCAGTGCCACGGCTCTGACGCCCGCGGTGGTCGCGGTTTCCCGAACCTGACCGACAGCGAATGGCAATGGGGCGGCCAGCCTGATCAAATCAAGACCACCATCATGGGCGGTCGTCAGGGGATCATGGCTGCCTGGGGTGAAATCCTCGGCAAAGATGGCGTTCAGGAAGTGGCCTCCTATGTGCTGAGCCTCTCCGGTCGCAAGGTTGACCTGGTGGAAGCGAAGAAAGGTGAAGCACGCTTTGCCATCTGCGCAGCTTGCCACGGGGCCGATGCCAAGGGCGGTATTGCCGTCGGTGCGCCAGATCTGACCAACAACACCTGGCTCTATGGTGGCTCCCGCGAAGTGGTGGTACAAACCATCACCCACGGTCGTCACGGCGTGATGCCAGCCTGGAAAGATATTCTGGGTGAGGACAAGGTTCACCTGCTGGCCTCCTACGTTTACAGCCTGTCTCATCAACAGTCTGCCAAATAAGGTTCGCCCGTAACGTTGTAACATGTGATAAACACGTGATTACACAGCAAAAAGCCTCGACTCCTCGAGGCTTTTTGTTATCTTGTGTTGCGTAAAAACCATCTTCCACGTTAATCATTCGTTTCATGGCAGTAGCAATCATGACCCAATCTCTATCCAAACCGTGGTATCGCCAATTCTGGCCCTGGTTTATCATCGCCCTCCCCACTGCCGCCGTTGTCGGTAGCATCGCCACCGCCATCATCGCCAGCAAGGATGGGGTCAATCTGGTGGCCGAGGACTATTACAAACAAGGGAAAGAGATCAATCAGGACTTGAGCAAGTTTGACCGCTCCGAAGCCCTCAATATCCGCTTTGGGCTGGAGGTTGACGGCAACGAGCTGACTCTCAAACCTATCAGCGGCGATATTCCTGCCGGGCAAGCTCTCTATCTTTCATTGTTTCACCCGACCTTGGCCGGTCAGGACAGCGAACACATGATCACCGCCGATGCGAGCGGCACCTATCGCATCCATTTCGACAAGCCGCTGGTCGGCAAGTGGCACATTCGGGTCGATGCTTTCGATCACCAGTGGCGATTGCAAGAGACCGTCCAGCTGCCCACCCTAGCCCCTGTCGAACTCGACCCGAAAGGACGCTAAGCCATGACCGGCTGTTCTCACTGTGGCGGGCCGGTTCTCGCCACCGCCCCTGCTGCTTGCATTCTGCATTCAGGGGGGCATAAAGCATGACCCCCTGCTTTCACTGTTGCGAGCCGGTAC
>NZ_CAWNZT010000432.1:17070-30583 GCF_963878965.1 Aeromonas sp. HMWF015
CCAATAGTTGCTATGCCCTCGAGATAAAGGGGATTGTTCGCCCCATGTGCTGCCCAGGTTGTCAGGCTGTAGCAGAAACCATCATGGAGTGCGGTCTCGCCAGTTACTACGATCACCGCACTGCCCCCGGCACCAAGGGGGATCTGGTACCCGAAGAGCTGGCCGCCCTCACCCACTACGATCTGGCAGAAGTGCAACAGGAGTTTGTCACCGATAGCGGTACCCTTCGCGAAATCCAGCTGACAGTAGAAGGGCTCACCTGCGCCGCCTGTGCCTGGCTTATCGAACGCCACTTGATGACCCTTGACGGCCTGCGCTACATCAACGTCAACACCACCACCCACCGGGCCCGCATCAAGTGGGATCCGGACCAGCTCTCTCTGAGTGACATCCTCAAGGGATTTGCCCAGATCGGCTATCGTGCCTATCCGTTCCAGACCCATCAACAGGAGGCACTCTACGCCAAAGAGGTGCGCAGCTATATGTTCCGGCTGGCACTGGCAGGGCTGGGCTCGATGCAGGTGATGATGTGCGCCGTGGCCCTCTATATGGATCTCTTCATCAGCGTTGAAGATGAGTTCATGGTCTACTTCAAGTGGATAAGCCTGCTGCTTTCCACCCCCATCATGATCTACTCGGCCCAGCCCTTTTACGTGGGTGCCTGGCGCAGCCTGAAACAGGGCCATCTGTCGATGGATGTGTCGGTGTCACTGGCGCTGATCGGTGCCTTTGTTGCCTCCATGTGGGCCACCGTGTTCAATACCGGTGAGGTCTATTACGACTCCATCACCATGTTCGTCTTCTTCCTGCTGCTGGGACGCTTTCTCGAGTTGCGAGCCCGGCGCAAGGCGTCGGAATCGAGCTCTAACCTGGCGCGACTGGTGCCCATCATGGCGACCCGCATCGATGATGAAGGGGAACATGAAGTAGCGGCCAAAACCTTGCAGGTCGGCGATCGGGTGCGGGTACTAGCCGGTGCCACCTTGCCGGCGGATGGCATCATTGTCGAAGGACAAGCCAGCCTCAACGAATCCATGCTGACCGGTGAACAGCTGCCCCTGTTCAAACAGCCAGGTGATCAGGTCTATGCCGGCACCATCAACACTGATGCCCCGCTGCAGATCCGGGTCAGCCACCGTATCGAAGAGTCGCGGATCGCCCAGATCATGCGGCTGCAGGATCATGCCCTCGATGACAAACCGGCCATCGCCCAGATGGCGGATCAGCTGTCGCGCCACTTTATTCTGGTGCTGCTGATCATTGCCGCCGCGGTCTGGACCTTCTGGCACTTCCATCAACCGGATCAGGCGTTCTGGGTCACCCTCGCCGTGCTGGTTGCTACCTGCCCCTGTGCCCTGTCGCTCGCGACCCCGACGGCGCTGACCTCGGCCACCGCCAATCTGACCCGCAACGGCATTCTGCTGCGCCGTGGTCATGTGCTTGACGTGCTGACCAAGGCAAACCGGATCGTGATGGACAAGACTGGCACCCTGACCACAGGTGAGATCAGTCTGACCGGCACCACCACCTTGGCAGAGATGGACGAGACGCAATGCCTCGCCATCGCCCGGGCCATGGAGGCGCAATCCGAGCACCCCATAGCTCGCGCCTTCCGGCTGCCAGCCGACAGCATCGCCGTGCTGCCATCCGCCCGCGAAATCACCCCGGTCATCGGTCACGGCATCACAGCGCTGGTGGATGGCGTACGCTACCGCATCGGCAGTGCCCGCTGGCTTGGGCTGGATCCTGCACAAGAGCAAGGCCGCGGTCTGGCTATCTATCTGGCCAACGAGCAGCAGGTATTGGCCCGCTTCAATCTGGAAGATACCCTGCGCCCCGATGCCAGGGCGCTGATCGCGGCATTCAAGGCAGCAGGTCTGCAAACTACCGTGCTGACTGGTGACAGCTCTCTGCAAGCAGACGAGATTGCCCGCGAGCTGGGAGTGGATGAGCTGGTCAAGGGGGTCTCACCCGATGGCAAGCTGGCCTACCTCAAGGCCCGGGAAGCCCAGGGGGATATCAGCATCATGGTGGGCGATGGCATCAACGACGCCCCGGTACTGGCCGGGGCTCACGCCTCGTTTGCCATGGCTGGTGGCACCGATCTGGCGAAAAACAACGCCGACGCCATCCTGCTGGCAGATGACCTGAGCCGACTGCTCGAGGCCAGAGTGCTGGCAATGCGTACCCGCAAGATCATCATCGAGAACTTCGCCTGGTCCATCGGTTACAACCTGCTGGTGCTGCCGCTGGCAGCCTGCGGCTGGCTGCCCCCCTATCTGGCTTCGGCGGGCATGTCGCTCAGTTCACTCATCGTGGTAACCAACTCCATGCGCCTCAACCGATGAGGCTGGTGGCGGAAAATAGCTGAAAATGTGGCCTGCCTCCGATGCAGGCCACATTTCTCACTGATAGCGGCTGGCCCCCTGCCCGAACAGGGTTACCATAGGGGACGCTTGCCAAGGATGAACGCCAAGGTACCTCTCATGAATATAATTTTTGTCCTGATCCCCATCGCCATCCTGTTTGTGATCATCGCCGGGGTCGTCTTCTTCTGGGCCATTCGCTCCGAGCAGTTTGAAGATCTCGACCGGCAGGGTTCCAACATACTGTTTGACGAAGAGCAACCTGCCCACAAACCCGTAAAGCCTGCTGACCATGACCCACAACCTTGATCTGGCAGGCGCCCTGCTGGTCGGACTGGCAGGCTCTGCCCACTGTATCGGCATGTGTGGGGGGGTCTCTGCCGCGCTCTCCATGGCGATCCCCGCCAACAAGCAGCATTTTTGGGGGCGACTCGCCTATCTGCTCAACTACAACCTCGGCCGGATCCTGAGCTATGTCATTGCAGGTGCACTGGTGGGCGGCCTGCTCGCCACCACCAGCGAGCTGGGCGCAGGCAAACACGCTATTGCCGGCTTGCGTCTCGTGGCAGCGCTATTGATGATTGCGCTTGGTCTCTATCTGGCGGGCTGGTGGCAAGGGATCCTGCTGCTGGAGCGGCTCGGTGCCAGACTTTGGCCCCGTATCAAACCGCTGGCGGGCAAATTTATCCCCTTCACCTCACCTGTGCAGGCACTGCCCTTTGGCATGGTGTGGGGCTGGCTCCCCTGCGGGTTGGTCTACTCAATGTTGACCTGGAGCGCAGCGGCCGGTTCGGCCGGCGGCGGGGCACTCATCATGCTCTTTTTTGGTCTCGGCACCCTGCCCACCCTGTTTGCGTTGGGGGGGCTTGCCGATCGCCTCAGATACTGGCTCACCCTGCGCAGTTTGCGCCTTGGCGGTGCCCTGCTGCTCATTTTGTTCGGGGTGCATACCTTCTGGATTGGCATTGCTTCCTTTTGAAACCCTATCCAAAACGGATGAGTTGATGGTAAACTTGTTTGATATAAATCAATTATTCGTATGAGCCTATGATCCCGGAAAAGAAACCTGGCAGACGTATCCAGAGCGGTGGCTGTGCAATTCATTGCCAGGATTGCAGCATCAGTCAGCTCTGTATTCCCTTCACTCTGAACGACAACGAGCTTGATCAGCTGGACAGCATCATCGAGCGCAAGAAGCCGATCCAGAAGGGTGAAGAGCTGTTCAAGGCTGGCGATGAGTTCAAATCGCTCTATGCCATCCGTTCCGGGACCATCAAGTCTTACACCATCACCGAGCAAGGGGATGAGCAGATCACCGCGTTCCACCTCGCGGGAGATCTGGTCGGTTTCGATGCCATCCACAAACAAGCACACCCCTCCTTCGCCCAGGCGCTGGAAACCGCCATGGTGTGCGAGATCCCCTTTGAAGTGCTCGACGATCTCTCCGGCAAGATGCCCAAGCTGCGCCAGCAGATCATGCGTCTGATGAGCAACGAAATCATGGGCGATCAGGAGATGATCCTGCTGCTCTCCAAGAAGAATGCTGAAGAGCGCCTCGCCGCCTTCCTGCACAATCTGTCGGTACGTTTCTCCGAGCGCGGTTTCTCCGCCAAGGAGTTCCGTCTCTCCATGACCCGTGGTGACATTGGCAACTATCTGGGACTGACCGTCGAGACCATCAGTCGTCTGCTCGGACGTTTCCAGAAATCCGGTCTCATCAGCGTCAAAGGCAAATACATTACCGTACTGGATCAGGTCGCGCTGGGCATGATGGCCGGAGCCACTCGCCCGCCCTGCGGCTGATTATTCCGCTTACCCTCCTGCTTTCCCTGCCGGATCCTTTCCTCTGGAATGTGATCCGGTACGTTCCCCATACCCTCCTCCTGCGCTAAGCTGTAATGGCTAAGATTCTGCTGTCATTGGACTTTTCCAAGGAGGAGAAGATGGTCAAATATCAGAATATTCTGGTGGTTATCAATCCAGAAGAGGAGCGTCAAATCGCCCTCGAACGGGCAGTCAAAGTCGCCGAGCTGGACGAAAACGCCCATCTGACCCTGCTGCTTACCATCTATGACTTCTCGTATGAAATGACCGCCATGCTCTCGGTGGACGAGCGGCAAGAGATGCGCGACGGCGTCATTTCACAGCGACGTGAGTGGCTGGACGAGATCCTGACCCCCTATCGGGCACAGGGGATCGAGTGCGAAGTGAAAGTGGTCTGGCACAATCGTCCCTTCGAGTGCATCATTCAGGAGGTGCTGGAGCAGCGCCACGATCTGGTGGTCAAAGCCACTCACCATCACAGCTTCCTGCAAACCTTCATCTTTACTCCCACCGACTGGCACCTGCTGCGCAAATGCCCCTGTCCGGTGCTGCTGGTCAAGGAGGGTCACTGGCAACGGTGCGGCAACATCATCGCCGCCATCAACTGCTCAAGCGACGATCCGGATCAGAAACTGCTCAACGAACGGATCACCCAGGAGGGAAGCGATATCGCCGAGCTGCTGGGCTCCAACCTCTATCTGGTCAACACCTACCCGGGCACCCCGGTCAACGTGGCCATCGAGCTGCCGGAGTTTGATCCCAACGCCTACAACGAAGCTATCCGCAAACACCACGAAAGCCTGCTGCTAAGCCATGCCGACAAGTTCGGGATTGGTCATCTCTGGACCCGGGTAGCAGAGGGGCTACCGGAAGAGGTATTGCCGGATATGGCCGAAGAGCTCAAGGCGACCCTGATGATCATGGGCTGCGTCGGCCGTACCGGGCTTTCTGCAGCTCTGCTCGGCAATACCGCCGAACATGTGATTGACCGCCTCTCCTGCGACATCCTGATCCTCAAACCGGCGGACTACAGCTGCCCGGTCGACAGTCGTCGCAAACAATCATAAGGTGCCTGGCACCTTGCCCTCCCCCGGGACATGGCTATAATAACGCGCTTATTTGTGTCCCGGGTTTTACGAGCATGCTAGAAGAGCTGAACGCCAAAGAAAAATACAGTTTCAACAAACTGCAAAAGCGCCTGCGGCGCAACGTAGGTCAGGCCATTGCCGACTTCAACATGATTGAAGAGGGCGACAAGGTCATGGTCTGCCTCTCCGGCGGCAAGGACAGCTTCGGTATGCTCGACATACTGATGAGCCTCAAAGCCAGCGCCCCCATCCATTTCGATCTGATTGCCGTCAACCTGGATCAGAAACAACCCGGTTTCCCCGAGCATGTGCTGCCCGAATACCTCGCCTCACTCGGCATCGAGTACAAGATCGTCGAGGAAGATACTTACTCCATCGTCAAGGATAAGGTACCGGAAGGCAAAACCACCTGCGCCCTCTGCTCACGGCTGCGCCGCGGTATTCTCTACCGCACCGCCCAGGAGCTGGGTTGCACCAAGATTGCCCTTGGCCACCACCGTGATGACATCCTGGAGACCCTGTTCCTCAACATGTTCTATGGTGGCAAGCTCAAGTCCATGCCGCCCAAGCTGGTGAGCGACGATGGCAAGAACGTGGTGATCCGCCCGCTTGCCTACTGCAAAGAGAAAGATCTGGTGCGCTACGCCGAGGTGAAAGCCTTCCCCATCATTCCGTGCAACCTGTGCGGTTCGCAGGAGAACCTGCAGCGTCAGGCCATCAAGCAGATGATGCAGGATTGGGATCGCCGCTTCCCCGGCCGGATCGAGACCATGTTCACCGCCATTCAGGACGTGATCCCGAGCCACCTGCTCGATCACAAGCTGTTTGACTTCAAGAGCATCAACCGTGACTCCGGCATCATTGATGGCGGCGACAAGGCGTTTGATCCGCCCGAGATGCCAAAAGCCCCGCTGCTGGACATCGACGAGATGGACATGCTGGATGTGATTGAAGTGCGCTAAGCCGCGCTCACATGGCAAATGCCACGCAATAAAAAGGAGCGATGATCGCTCCTTTTTGCTTTCTCTATCTGCCTGTCACTGAGATAACAGCCCCACCGGCATCAGCCCTTGTGCAGCCAGGGGGTCAAGCGCAGCACCTCACCCTGCAGGCGCAGTTGCCCCGCGGCGAACGCGGCCAGCTGCTCATTGCTCAGCAGCAGGTGGCCTTCCTGCCAAGGCAGTGCCTCCTGACGGGCGCCATCAATCAGATAAGCGGTACCGCTCTGCTGCACTAGGGTAATGCGTACCCCTTCCATCTTCGGCAAGAAGTGTTTGCCGACCATACCCGCCATCTTGTCGAGCAGCGACTGCATCTGCTGCTGACGGGCCGCCAGATCGGCCAGTGGCAGCTCGGGCCCGTTTGGTGCATCGGCCATCACCTGTACCGCCATATCACAGCTGGTATGAGGCTCTTTGAGCGTGACCTGCACCATCCCTTTGTCGAGGTTGAGATCATCATCGAATGGCAGTCGCAGTTCGCTGTCTACCGTCACCTCGGCGGCGACCTCCTTGTCCTGCGTCGATACCCGCGCAGAGACCAGGCCGCAGCGCTGACCATTTTGTGGATCGGTCAGATAAAACCCCAATCTGGCGTGACCAAACTCCCCTTTGGCAAAGGTCTTCATCTGGCTGTAGAAAGTGCTGTATTGCAGATCCAGTACCGGCTCTGCCAGCGCCAGTCCAGGCAACAGGAGACTGGCCAGCAGACTCTGGCGCAAGGCCTTGGTCACTCCATATCGACGGGTCATTCAACATCCTTTTGCATCATGCATTGAAATGGTTGGGGCCTTCTGTCACCTCGTTAACCTCTACCCCCACCCCACAGAGATCGCGATAGAGGATCCCCTTGCAGTTGAAATAGAGCGGTGCCACCCAGATAAGCCCCAACCCCATGGGGATCAGAGCCAGGAAGAAAAGCGCGGTCATCACGCCGTGGAACAGCACTATGCTGGGCCAGCCGCGCGCAAAGAGCTTGAGAGAGACCAAAATGGCCTGGGGCGGCGTCAGGCCACGCTCCAGCACCAGCGGTACGGTAAAGAGCAGCCCCATACCGATCAGGGCCGAGGGAATGAAAGAGAGCACGGCGGGCAATCCCAGCAGATCGAACAGCGGGCCAAACAGGCTGGTGAGCAGGCTGCCAAGCAGGCTCAACATGCCTAAGCGCACAAAGTGGCGGAAGAAGTCGAACACCTGGTTTGCCCGGGCGCGCACACCGACCGACTGCTGCAACCCCAGCATATCGAGGGAGCTGGTCATGGGGGCCATCACCACCGTCATCAGCAGGCTCAGCACCATGGCCACATTCATCTGGCTGTCATCCCCCAGATAGGGCAACAGCAGCACATTGCTGAGCAGGATCCAGATCGCCGTCACCCCGACAATCGCCAGCAGCAGGCCAAATCCGGTACGGCGGGTCTGTTGCCATCCCTCCTGGATGACCCCTTTCAGATCAAGGCGGTAGCCCTGGTTCAGAGACTGCTCAAGGGAGCCGCCAATACGCATTTTATTACTCAATTGACTATCCAATATCGAAAACGACCAAATCAGGTGGCACATTATAGCGATTTGGTCTGCTATTCGTAGCCGTTTTTCCTGCGCACTTGCGGCTATTTCGAGCCAAAAAGCCTTTAATTTCATGTGTCGGCTGCATAGAATGCGGCCCTCTTTCAACACGATGGCCACTGGCTGGGGTGAGACTGGCGGATGATGAACAATCCACAGGTAATTGTCGCGCTGAACAAGATCAGCAAAAAATACGATGGCAAGGTGATCCTGAGTGACCTTGACCTTGAAATCTATGACGGTGAATTTCTTACCCTGCTGGGCCCCTCCGGCTGTGGCAAGACCACCCTGCTGCGCCTGCTGGCCGGGCTCGAATCGGTCGATGGGGGCACCATCCATCTGGCCGGTGACGAGATCACCCATATCCCCGCCGAACACAGGCACATCAACACCGTGTTCCAGAGCTATGCGCTCTTCCCTCATATGACGGTGTTTGAAAACGTCGCCTTTGGCCTCGAGATGCAGAAAGTACCGGCCAGCGAGATCCGCCAGCGGGTCGAGGAGACCCTCGCCATGGTGCAGCTCACCGAGCTGGCCAATCGCCGCCCGGATCAGCTCTCTGGCGGCCAGCAACAACGGGTCGCCATCGCCCGCGCGGTGGTCAACAAGCCCCGCCTGCTGCTGCTCGACGAATCCCTCTCGGCGCTCGACTACAAGCTGCGCAAGCAGATGCAGAGCGAGCTCAAGGCGCTGCAACGTCGCCTTGGCATCACCTTTGTCTTCGTTACCCATGATCAGGAAGAGGCGCTCACCATGTCAGATCGCATCCTGGTGATGGAGGGGGGCAAGATCATCCAGCGCGGCACCCCGCGCGATATCTACGAATCGCCAGCCAACCTGTTCGTGGCCCGCTTTATCGGCGAGATCAACGTGATGGATGGCAAGCTGATCAGGCAGCGCGAACCCGGTATCTGGCAGGCCGAGGTAGAAGGTCGCGAATGCCTGCTCCATACCACCTTGCCGTTCCAACCAGACGACAAGGTGCTGGTGCTGCTGCGCCCGGAAGATCTGCGCATTCTCGATCAGGATGACGATCAGAGCGGCGCGCTGCGTGGCAACATCCGCGAACGCAACTACAAGGGGGCGACGCTGGATTCGGTGATCGAGCTCGACAGTGGCAAACAGCTGCTTATCTCCGAGTTCTTCGACGAGGATGACCCCGATTTTGACTACCGTCTGGGTCAGGAGGTGGCAATCCACTGGGTCGACAGCTGGGAGGTGGTGCTGCCCTATGAGCCTCACTAATCTGCGGGTACCGCACAGCTTTGCCCACAACGGCTTTCGCAACACTGCCATCGCGCTGATCCTCGGCTGGCTGACGCTGTTTGTCTTCCTGCCCAACCTGATGATCATCGGCGTCAGCTTCCTGACTCGTGATGAGTCCGAGCTTATCGCGCCGCTCTTTACCCTGAGCAACTATGGCCGTCTGCTGGACCCGCTCTATTTCGAGGTGCTGCTCCACTCCCTCTGGCTGGCGCTGCTCGCCACCGCCATCTGCCTGCTGGTGGGCTACCCCTTTGCCTGGCTGCTGGCCCATCTGCCAGCGCGTATCCGCCCGCTGCTGCTGTTTCTGGTGGTGGTACCGTTCTGGACCAACTCCCTGATCCGTACCTATGCGCTGAAAGTGCTGCTCGGCACCCGGGGGCTGATCAATGGCTGGCTGCTGGATCTGGGGCTTATCGAACGGCCGTTGCAGATGATGTATACCGAGGTGGCCGTCATCATCGGGCTGGTCTATGTGCTGCTCCCCTTTATGGTGCTGCCGCTCTACTCCAGCATCGAGAAGCTGGATGGCCGTTTGCTGGAGGCGGCGCGAGATCTTGGCGCCAACGGCTGGCAGCGGCTGGTGCGGATCATTCTGCCCCTCACCCTACCCGGCATCATCGCCGGTTGTCTGCTGGTGTTCCTGCCCGCCATGGGGATGTTCTATGTCTCCGACTTGCTGGGTGGCGCCAAGCACCTGCTGATCGGCAACCTGATCAAGACCCAGTTCCTCAACAGCCGTGACTGGCCCTTTGGCGCCGCCATCAGCGTGATGCTGACGGTGCTGATGGCGCTGTTGGTCTACTGCTACTGGCGGGCGGGCAAGCTGCTCAGCAAGAAGGGGGAGCTGGCATGATGCGCGCACTGAAGGCTCTGTTCCTGCTGCTGGTGTTTGGCTATCTCTATGTGCCCATCGGGGTGTTGATCGCCAACTCCTTCAACCTGTCGAAATATGGCATCGACTGGCGCGGCTTTACCCTGGGCTGGTATGAGAAGCTGTTTGCCAGCGCCAGCCTGATGCAGGCGGCCCAGCACTCCCTGACCATCGCTGCCCTCACCGCCACCGCGGCCACCCTGATCGGCACCCTCACTGCCGTGGCGCTGTTTCGCTATCGCTTTCGCGGCAAGCAGTACGTGAGCGGCATGCTGTTCGTGGTGATGATGTCCCCCGATATCGTCATGGCCATCTCCCTGCTGACCCTGTTTGTGGTGACCGGCATTGCGCTGGGCTTCTGGTCGCTGCTGATCGCCCACATCACCTTCTGCCTGCCGTTCGTGGTGATCACCGTCTACTCGCGGCTGTGCGGTTTTGATGTGCGGATGCTGGAAGCTGCGCGGGATTTGGGGGCTGGCGAGTGGATCATCCTGCGCCGCATCATACTGCCGCTGGCGCTGCCGGCGGTGATGGCGGGCTGGCTGCTCTCCTTTACCCTGTCGCTGGACGACGTGGTGGTGAGCTCCTTTGTGACCGGCCCGGCCTACGAGATCCTGCCGCTCAAGATCTACTCCATGGTCAAGGTGGGGGTCTCCCCCGAGGTCAACGCCCTGGCCACCCTGATGCTGGTCGCCTCCCTCGGGATGGTGCTGCTGGCGCAACTGTTACTGCGTAAACGGCAGGGTTGACCCTGCCCGTTTCGTCCCCGCCACCTTTGGCGAACTCTGTCACGGTGGGCCGCTAGGCCCCATAACCCCAAGGAGTTGTTGATGACAATCCAACACAAGGCCGGCGCCCTGCTGGCAGCCGCCCTCACCCTCACCACCCCGCTGCTGAGCCAGAGCGCTCACGCGGCCGACGACAAGGTGGTCTACTTCTACAACTGGTCGGAATATGTGCCGGACGGCCTGCTGGAGCAGTTCCAGCAAGAGACCGGTATCAAGGTGATCTACTCCACCTACGAATCCAACGAGACCCTCTACGCCAAGCTGAAAACCCATGGCGACGGCTATGACGTGGTGGTACCCAGCACCTATTTCATCTCGAAAATGGCCAAAGAGGGAATGCTGCAACCGCTGGATCGCGCCCAGCTGCCCAACTTCAAGCACCTCGACCCCACCCTGCTCAACCATGAGTACGACCCGGACAACCGCTACTCCATCCCCTATATCTGGGGCGCAACCGGGATCGGCACCAACACCGACATCATCGAGCAACCGGTTACCAGCTGGAAACAGCTCTGGGCGCCAGAGTGGAAAGAGAGCCTGCTGCTGATGGACGATGCCCGCGAGGTGTTCCATATCGCGCTGGTGCAGCTGGGCTACAGCCCCAACACCCAGGACAAGGCGCAGATCGCCGAAGCGTTCGAATACCTGAAAAAGTTGATGCCCAACGTCAAGGCGTTCAACTCCGACAACCCGGCCGACCCCTTTATCGCCGGTGAGGTCAATATCGGCATGCTGTGGAACGGCTCGGCCTACGGCGCCCAGCGCGAATACCCCTCCATCCAGATGACCTATCCCGAAGAGGGAGCGGTACTCTGGATGGACAACCTCGCCATCCCGGCCAAGGCCAAGCATGTGCAGGAGGCACACGCTCTGATCAACTTCCTGATGCGCCCCGATGTGGCCGCCAAGGTGGCCGAGGCGATTGGCTACCCCACCCCGGTCAAGGATGCCATTCCCCTGCTCACCCCGGCGTTTCGCAACAACACCATGGTCTTCCCGAGCGACGAAATCAAACGCAAGGGCGAATTCCAGTCCGATGTGGGGGACGCCTCCCGCCTCTACGAGCAGTACTTCCTGCAGTTGAAAGCCATGGTGGCCAAGGCCGGTTAAGTCGGCTTTTAAGCGACCCTTATGGGGTCAATTGATGAAGGGGGCAAACGCCCCCTTTGTCGTCTTTCGGATCTGCGACGGCTAACCACAACGGCACACCGATCGACATATGGCGCTCCTCGTGCCGAACGCACATCAACGCCCAAGAACGTTCATGCTTGTGCATATATGTATATATGTGTACATGTATGCACATTTCTTCTACACTAAACTCAAGTTAACATTTCACGCGCCAGACAGCTGTCTGGCGCTGACTACATCAGGAGGAAATATGGCTAACACTGCACAAAAAGCCCTGAAAAATTGCGCCATTGACCCCAGCAAGGCGCTGCCTGTGGTATTCCGTATTCTGGATAAATGGCACTGCAATACGGATGAACAGCTGAAACTTCTTGGCATTTCATCCCGTTCAACATTGAACAAATACAAGGAGTCAAACGGCGGGATCCGTCTGACCGTGGATATGCAAGAACGGATGAGCTACATCCTCAATATCCACAAGTGTCTGAGGATGCTATTCAGTGCCGACGACAGCATCTACGGCTGGGTGCGTAAACCCAACAGCCACCCCTTCTTTGCTGGGCGCAGCGCGATGGACATTATGAACGCGGGTCGCGTGGCTGATTTGTATGAAGTGGCCACCCGCCTGCATGCCTGGCGCGGGGGAATGGCCTGATGCAAGAGCCGCCACTGATTGAACTCAAGGGGGAGCGAGCCTATCGGATCATTCCAAGCCGCTACCCCACCATCGATCTCTATGAAGACGTGGCCAATGCGGACGAGCTGGAGGCCGTCTGGGACATCGAGTCACTGACCAATGATCGGTTGAATGAAGAGGCGGGTGACCTGTCGTTGGTACCAAAAGAGGATTGGTTGGTGGGGCTAAATGGCAGCAGCTATGTAATGGCCGCCTTTACCCATATAAACCCGGAAGGAGCCCGATTCACCACTGGCGATTTCGGCGGTTACTACTGCGCCCCCCTGCTCGATACTGCCATCAAAGAGACGGTCTATCACCAAGAACGAATATTCGGCTACACCAACGAACCAGCTCAGAAAGTGCAGATGCGAGTGCTCTATACCGAATTCAACGCCAAGCTGGTCGATATCACCCGCTCGGAATTTCTCTCCACCCCGCTTTATCACGCGACCAACTATGGTCAATCCCAAGCTTTTGCCCAAGAGCAGAAAACCCAGGGGATGGACGGTATCCACTACCGTTCTGTGCGCCACAGCGGTCATAACTGCCATGTGCTCTATCGCCCCCGTCTGGTCACCAAGATCCACCAAGTCCAGCATCTGGAATACCACTGGAATGGCAGTTCCATCGCCAATGTGCTGGAGATCAATTTATATGGAGAGTAATCATTTAACATTAAAGCACAAAATAAATGCACGTTTGTTAAATTTACTTTTTTAAATAAAAATCCACTTTTAAAGTATCAGTTTACGAGAAAGTTAAAGACATGGATATACAGATAACTGTTGCATTAATAGCTGCAACCGCATCATTCTTGGGACTTTTAATTAGTAAAGAACAAAGAGTGTCTGAATTTCGTCAGGAATGGATAAATATGGTCCGCATTGACGTAGCCTCTTTAATTGGCCAAGCAAGTCACTTGGCAAACTCTTGGGC
>NZ_CAWNZT010000433.1:0-1281 GCF_963878965.1 Aeromonas sp. HMWF015
GCGACAATTACACCGTCCGCTTCGCGACAATTACTCTGGCCTGTTTGTAATCTAAGCGTCCTGTTTCTTCTTTCCAGGGAGACCTTGTGACGCTGAACATTAGGCAGGTCAGTTTTTATATGGCTCAACGTAAGAAAGGTCTTAGTCAGCATGCGGCGTCAACTACCGCTGGAATCTCCGTCCGGTCTGGGCGGCGTATCGAGAAAGGACAATGGCAGCAGTCGAGCGAGCGACACTGGCGTACACGTCAGGACCCGCTGGAGCTGGTCTGGGAACACGAGATCCTCCCCCTGCTCGCATCTCGTCCACGACTTTCACCGACAACCGTTCTTGAGTACTTACAAGATAAATACCCAGGCCAGTACCCTGATACCGTGCGGCGGACGCTCCAACGGCGCATCCGCACTTGGAAAGCTTGTCATGGCGAAGAGCTGGAAATTATGTTCCGCCAGGAGCACAAACCAGGGTTACGAGCGCTGTCTGACTTTACCCAGCTGAAGGACACGGTGATCACTCTCAATGGTCGCCCGCTGGAACATAAACTTTTCCATTTCAGGCTTGAATGGAGCCGCTGGAGCTGGGTGCGCATCGTTACTGGTGGAGAGAGCTTTACCGCTCTGGCTGAGGGGCTCCAGGAAGCTCTTGGTCAGCTGGGCGGTGTACCGCAAGAGCACCGTACAGATAGCTTGGCAGCCGCATGGAAGAACCTGAGTGAAGATGACCATCGTGATCAGACCGAGCGCTATGCCCAACTTTGCGAACATTACGGCATGACGCCGTCACGCAACAACCCAGGGCGGGGCCATGAAAATGGCTCGGTTGAATCAGCCCACGGCCATCTTAAGCAACGTATCCGGCAAGCCCTGCTGCTTCGTGGCAGTAATGACTTCCAGTCGCTGGAAGAGTACCGACGATTTGTAACCCAACAGGTTTTGCGTCATAACCAACGCAATCAGGATCTGGTCCAGCAAGAGTTGGCGTTTCTGACACCACTGCCCCGGAATCGCTGTGCTGACTACGAAGAATTCTCCGTTCGGGTAAGCAGCAGTAGCACTATCAATGTGAAATTCGTTGTGTATAGCGTTCCCTCTCGACTGATTGGGCAGATGCTGAAAGTTCGCCTCTGGGATGATCGCCTGAGCTGCTACGTGGGTAGCGATGAGGTGATGAGCAGCCATAGGGTCAGGGCGGCAAAGGGGAAGCGTCGTGCCCGTTGCATCAACTTCCGTCACGTCATAGGTAGTCTGGTGAAAAAGCCGGGAGCCTTCTACCACGCAGCGC
>NZ_CAWNZT010000434.1:0-23705 GCF_963878965.1 Aeromonas sp. HMWF015
TCGAATTCCGGCAGAAAATCCGCCGTCATCTCCTTGATCAGGGGCGTAATGGCCTGACAATAACTGGCGCGAAACTCGGCCAGCTCACCCCCGAGCCGCACCAGCTCCTGATCCCAGAACGCCAGCTGGCGGTACTGGGTGCTCTGGCGCAGCAGCGCATTGCGCTGTTTCAGCAGCCGCCGCACTCGTCCCCAGAGGGCAAAGAAGGTCGGCTCCTGATGGAAAACACCCCAATCGAGCCAGGCGCGGCGAGCCTGAGGCCCGCCCGTCAGCAGGTTGAAGCCATCGGGATGGATCAACTGCACCGGCAACAGCTCCGCCAAATCGGCCAGCCGCTGAGCCTGCGCCCCGGCAATCTTGAGCTGGGTCTCGCCACTCTTGTCTTTGGCAAGACCGATCGGTACCTGACGCCCCTCCAGCTCGCACTGGGCAAACAGGGTAAAGGCCCTCTCCCCCTGGCGGATGACCCGCCCGGTCAAATGAGTGCGAAAGGAGCGCCCCAGACCAAGGTAGTGAATGGCTTCCAGCACGCTGGTCTTGCCGCTGCCATTGCACCCGACCAGAATGTTGAGGCCGGGCGACAGCTTGAGACTGGCTTGCTGGATATTGCGAAAGTCGCTGAGCTGGAGTTTGACCAGGGACACGACTAGATCCGCATCGGCATCACCACATACTGAGCATCCTGATGTTCAAAATCCTCAATAATGGCACTGCTGATGGAATCGCTCAGGCTAATCCGAATTTGGTCACATTTTAACGTATTCAGCACGTCCAGCACATAAGAGACGTTAAAGCCGATCTCCATCTCGCCAGCGGCATATTGTACGTCAAGCAGCTCTTCGGCTTCTTCCTGTTCCGGGTTGTTGGCGGTGATGCGCAGCAGGTTTTCCTGCAGATTGAGACGCACCCCACGGAATTTCTCGTTGGAGAGGATGGCGGCACGGGCAAACGCCTGACGCAGATCCTCACGGCCGGCGATGAGCGCCTTGTCGCTGTTGCGCGGAATGACCCGGCGCCAATCCGGGAAGCGGCCATCCACCAGCTTGGAGGTAAAGATGAAGCCGTCCAGCGCAGCACGCAGGTTGCTGCGGCCGATCTGCAGCCGTACCGGCTTGTCTTCCGCTTCCAGCAGACGCACCAGCTCCAATACCCCTTTGCGCGGCAGGATAACCTGATGATCGGGCAGCGATTCCCCTACTACCTCGCGGCGGCAGGTGGCCAGACGGTGACCGTCGGTCGCCACAGTGCGCAGACCGTGACCTTCGCTCTCGAACAGCATGCCGTTCAGGTAGTAACGAACATCCTGGCTGGCCATGGAGAACTGGGTCGCATCGATCAGCTTCTTCAGCTCCAGCTGGCTGATATCGAACTCGAGCACGGATTCCCAATCCTCGATGTTCGGATACTCGGTCGCTGGCAGGGTCGAGAGGTTGAAGCGGGAACGACCGGAGCGGATGATCAGGCGCTCCCCTTCGGTATTGAGACGGATCTCGGCGCCTTCCGGCAGACCACGGCAGATATCCAGCAGCTTGCGCGCCGGTACTGTGGTGCGGCCATCTTCGCTGGCCCCGTTCAGATAGACCTGACCGATCATCTCTACTTCGAGATCGGTACCGGTCAGTGACAGCAGACCGTTGCTGACATCAAGCAGCACGTTGCCGAGGATCGGCAGGGTCGGTCGGCCGCCGAGGGCGCCGGACACCAGTTGCAGAGGACGTAACAGGGCCTCACGGCTAATTTCGAGCTGCATCTGTGCTCTCCGTTGTGATTAGGAGGAAAAGATTCGGATCAGGTTGGAATATTCGCGCTGCATCTGTCCACTCAATTCCGTTATCAGGAAGAAAGGGTACGGATCAGGTTGGAATAGTCCTCCTTGATGTCGTGACTCTCCTCCTTCAGCTGCTCGATCTTGCGGCAGGCATGAAGAACGGTAGTGTGGTCACGGCCACCAAAGGCATCACCTATCTCCGGCAAACTGTGGTTGGTCAGCTCCTTGGCCAGTGCCATCGCCAGCTGGCGCGGACGGGCAACAGAGCGGGAACGACGCTTGGAGAGCAGATCCGCCAGCTTGATCTTGTAGTACTCCGCCACCGTCTTCTGGATATTGTCGATGGTGACCAGCTTCTCCTGCAGTGCCAACAGGTCGCGCAGCGCTTCGCGCACGAAATCGATGTTGATGGCACGGCCGGTAAAGTTGGCGTTGGCGATAACCCGGTTGAGGGCGCCTTCCAGTTCACGGACGTTGGATCGCAGACGCTTGGCAATGAAGAAGGCCACTTCGTCCGGCAGATGGATCTGGTTCTCGTCTGCCTTGCGCATCAGGATCGCGACGCGGGTCTCCAGCTCCGGCGGTTCGATCGCCACGGTCAGACCCCAGCCGAAGCGGGACTTGAGGCGATCCTCGACACCGTTGATCTCCTTCGGATAGCGATCCGAGGTGAGGATGATCTGCTGATTCCCTTCCAGCAAGGCATTGAAGGTATGGAAGAACTCCTCCTGGGAGCGCTCCTTGTTGGCGAAGAACTGGATGTCATCGATGAGCAGGGCATCGACGCTGCGGTAGTAACGCTTGAACTCTTCAATGGCGTTGTTTTGCAGCGCTTTCACCATGTCCTGAACAAACCGCTCGGAGTGCATATAGATGACTTTGGCATCTTTTTTACTCTCCTTGATGGCGTTGCCAACGGCGTGCAACAGGTGGGTTTTACCCAGGCCGGTGCCGCCATAGAGGAACAGCGGGTTGTAAGCACCACCCGGATTGTCCGCTACCTGACGGGCAGCCGCACGCGCCAACTGGTTGGACTTACCCTCGACGAAATTCTCGAAGGTATAGTTCACGTTGGTGTTGCTCTTGTGGTTCGGCTCGGGCTTGGCTTCAGCCTTGCTTTCCCAGCTCTTCTGCAAGTTATTCACAGGCGCGGCACCCTGTACCGGCGCTCTGGCGACAGCAACAGGATGGGGACGATTGCCTATATCAAAACGCAGGGCGGGGCCGTCGACCCCGCAGAGTTCGTTGATGATGCCGTTAACCCGGATGAGATACTTGTCTCGTACCCAGTCCAGAACAAAGCGATTCGGTGCATACAGGGTCAGAGTATTGTCACTCAACTCCGCTTGAAGCGGCCGGATCCACATGCTGAATTCTGCCGAGGGCAACTCATCTTGCAGCCGGTTAAGGCACTGCTGCCATAGCGAAGCAGTCACTCTAAACTCCTGTCGATTGATTAACTAAAGACCGGCTATTCTACGTTTTTAGCCGCCGGATCTCCAGCCATCGCCCGGTGGATCCAGCAAATAAGATCCTTGACTTTCAAGGATCCAGCGCCTTTGGATCGGATTTCATCCCCAAAGTTACCCACAGCTTGATCCACCGTCCGGATTGGTCGATCCCGTGCTTCTCTCCTGTTATTTCATATAACCAAATGTCATTTATTTTTTAAATTTTATTCCAATAACATCAGGGCCAAACCAGTTATTACAACTACAAATACAAGACATTGAGAGAGAGAAACACCATGAAAACATCCATCAAACTGATTTCCGGCGCAGCCATCCTGCTCGCCACCCTGTCTGGTCAGGCCATCGCCCAGGAGACCATCAAGGTCGGCATGTCTGGCAAATATTTCCCGTTCACCTTCGTCAAACAGGACAAGCTGCAAGGCTTTGAAGTGGATATGTGGAACCAGATCGGCGAACGTACCGGCTACAAGGTCGAATTCGTGACCGCCAGCTTCTCCGGCCTGTTCGGCATGCTGGAAACCGGCCGCATCGATACCATATCCAACCAGATCACCATCACCGACGAGCGCAAGGCGAAGTACGACTTCTCCCAGCCTTACGTCTATGACGGCGCCCAGATCGTGGTACGCAAGGGCAACAGCACCATTCACGGTATCAAGGATCTGGAAGGCAAGAAGGTGGCCGTGAACCTGGGTTCCAACTTCGAAGAGCTGCTGCGCAAGAACGACCCGAACAAGAAGATCGATATCCGCACCTATGACTCCGCCTTCGAGCAGGATGTCGCCCTGGGTCGCATCGATGCCTTCGTGATGGACCGCGTCTCCACCGCCCAGCTGATCAAGGAGTCCAAGCTGCCGCTGCAACAGGCTGGCGCACCGTTCGAGACTATCGAGAACGCCCTGCCCTTCCTGAAGACCCCGGAGAAACAGGCGCTGCTGAAGAAGGTCGACGAGGCCCTGACCGCCATGCGCAAGGATGGCTCCCTGCGTCAGATCTCCGAGAAATGGTTCGCTTCCGACATCACCGACAAATAAATGATGGAATTTGACCTCGAATACACGCTGGGGCTGTTTCCCATCCTGCTCAAATACCTGGGCACCACGATGGAGATGGCCCTGTGGGGATTCGTGCTGGCACTCGTACTCTCGCTGGCCCTGGCGATAGTACGGGTGTTTCGCGTCCCCGCGATTCACTGGCTGGCGATGCTCTATATCTCGTTCTTTCGGGGTACACCGCTACTCGTTCAGCTGTTCCTGCTCTACTACGGACTGCCGCAACTGTTCCCGATCTTCGTGGGGATGGATGCCTTTACTGCCGCCATCGTTGGTCTGACCCTGCACTTCGCCGCCTACATGGCCGAGTCGATCCGCGCAGCCATCCTCGGCATTCACAAAAGCCAGATGGAAGCGGCGCTCAGTATCGGCATGAGCCGTTATCAGGCGATGCAGCGGATCATCCTGCCGCAGGCGGCACGCATCGCCACCCCGTCGCTGATGAACTACTTCATCGACATGATCAAGAGCACCTCGCTGGCCTTCACCCTGGGAGTGGCCGAGATCATGGGCAAGGCGCAGATGGAAGCCTCCTCCTCCTTCAAGTTCTTCGAGAGCTTTATGGCGGTGGCGCTGATCTACTGGGTGGTGGTGATCTTCTTTACCCGCTTGCAGCATCTGCTGGAAGTCCGTCTCAACCGTGCCTATTAAAGGAGGGCGTTCATGATCAAGCTAACCGGCCTCTCCAAGGCATATCACGGCAATCAGGTGCTCAACGGCATCGATCTGGAGGTCAAAAAGGGGGAAATTGTCGTCATCATCGGCCCCTCAGGCACCGGAAAATCGACCCTGTTGCGCTGCCTGAACCTGCTGGAGACCCCAGATGCGGGCACCCTTGCCATCGACGATCTTGAGCTGAATCTGGCCAAGGCCAGCGAACAGCAGGCGATCGAGCTGCGCAAACGGGCCTCCTTCGTGTTCCAGAACTACGCCCTGTTTGCCAACAAGACGGCGCTCGACAACATCGCCGAAGGGCTGATCACCGTCTGGAAGCAGCCAAAAGCGGAGGCCCGCGCCACAGCACTCGGCATCCTCAAGGACATTGGTCTCGCCGACAAGCAGGATGCCTATCCGGCCTCCCTCTCCGGCGGCCAGCAGCAACGGGTCGGCATTGGCCGCGCCATGGCGGCCCACTCCAAGGTGATCCTGTTTGACGAGCCCACCTCGGCCCTCGATCCCGAGTGGGTCGACGAGGTTTTGGGACTGATGAAAGAGTTGGCCCGCCAGCACCAGACCATGGTGGTGGTGACTCATGAGATTGAATTTGCTCGTGATGTTGCCGATCGGGTGATCTTCATGGAAGGAGGGCGGATCGTCGAGCAGGGCCCGCCGGATCAGATATTGGTCGATCCCAAGGATCCCCGTACCCGGGAGTTCTTGCGGAAAGTCCTTAAATAGCTCTCTCTTTGGCGGCCTGGCCGCCTTTTTTATTGAGGGATCCCTTGTTTAACCCCGGGTTGCCAGTATAATCCGGAGCCCTTGATCCTCTGGATCCTCACGCTCGGCAGCGGCCTTTTCAAGACCACGGCAGGATGAGAGGGAACGGCGGATTGACTAAAAGCCGAACTCTGTTTAGAATTCGGCCTCTTTTGCTAGTCGTCACACGCTATAGCTGGCGCGTCGGCTAAGTGTGACAATCAAAACTGTACAGAAATACGGAATCGAATCATGAAACGTACTTTTCAACCGTCCAACCTGAAGCGCAAGCGCTCTCACGGTTTCCGCGCCCGCATGGCAACTGCCAACGGTCGTAAAGTTCTGGCCGCTCGTCGTGCCAAGGGTCGTGCCCGCCTGGTAGTCTAATGCCTACCCAGCACACCTTCTCTCGGGAGTTACGTCTGTTAACTCCCGAACACTTCAAACGCGTTTTCGCCGAGCCTGTCCGGGCCGCCTCTCCGCAGATTACTCTTCTCGCCTCTCCCAATTCGCTCGAACACCCTCGTCTTGGTCTCGCTGTGCCCAAAAAAGCACTCAAGCGTGCCGTTTGGCGTAACCGTGTCAAACGGGTGGTTCGGGAAAGTTTCCGCCTCAAACAACATCAGCTGCCCGCTATCGACATCGTGGTGATCGCCAAGGCCGGTGTGAAAGAGATGGATAACGAGGAACTGTTCAAGTTACTGGAAAAGCTATGGCGCACCCTGTCACGCCGTTGCAATGGGTAGCTATCAAACTGATACGCCTGTATCAGCTAATCATTAGCCCTCTGCTCGGGCCGCGCTGCCGTTTTACCCCAACTTGTTCCCAATTTGCGATAGAAGCCATCCGACTTCACGGTTTCATAAAAGGCGTTTGGTTAGCCAGCAAACGTCTATTAAAATGCCATCCCTTATCCGAGGGTGGTTATGACCCGGTTCCGCAACCAAAGCGAAGAAACTGAAAACTATGGAATCACAACGCAATCTACTCCTGATCGGTTTGCTGTTCGTGAGCTTTCTGCTCTGGCAACAGTGGGAGTCCGACAAGGCTCCGAAGCCGGCCCCGACTACCGTGGCCCAAACCGAACATTTCGTACCTGAAGCCGGTCAGACCGGTGATATTCCTCAGGTTTCCGAGCAAGCCAACGCGACTGCCGCACGCAAGCTGATCACCGTCTCCTCTGACGTGCTCAAGCTGACCCTGGACACCCAGGGTGGCGACATCGTGTCTGCCGAACTGCTGTCTCACAAACTGGAAGAGGGCAAGGACCAACCGTTCGTGCTGCTGACCAGCAAGCCTGAGCACCTCTATATCGCCCAGAGCGGTCTGGTGGGTCGCAACGGTCCGGACAGTCAGGCCGAAGGTCGTCCTACCTATGAAGCCGCCCAGACCAGCTATCAGCTGGCCGATGGTCAGGATCAAGTCGTCGTTCCGATGACCTGGACCGACAGCAAGGGCGTGGTCTTCACCAAGGAGTTCATCCTCAAGCGTGGCGACTATGCCGTTGGCGTTGATTACAAGATCGACAACAAATCTGCCGAGCCGGTTCAGGTGCAGTTCTATGGTCAGCTGAAGCAGACCGTAGCCACACCGAAGGATCAGGAAGGTCATGCCATGGTAGCCAGCGCTTACCGTGGTGGTGCCTTCTCCACTGAAGATACCCGCTACAAGAAGTACACCTTCGACGAGATGAAGGATGCTGACCTGAACAAGACCACCAAAGGTGGTTGGGTCGCCATGCTACAACACTACTTCGTCTCTGCCTGGGCACCGAATGCCGACGATACCAACAGCTTCTACAGCCGTGTGATCCCTGGTAAAGGCCAGGCCATCATCGGTTACAAGGCACCGCTGGTTGACGTGGCCGCCGGCCAACAGGCTGAAGTGACCAGCAAGCTGTGGGTCGGTCCCAAGCTGCAAGACCAGATGGCCAAGGTGGCTAACCACCTCGACCTGACCGTCGACTACGGCTGGCTGTGGTTCATCGCCCAACCGCTGCACTGGCTGCTGACCGTGTTCCACGGTTTCGTCCAGAACTGGGGTCTGGCCATCATCATGCTGACCCTGCTGGTGCGCGGCATCATGTTCCCGCTGACCAAGGCCCAGTACACCTCCATGGCCAAGATGCGCATGCTGCAACCCAAGATTGCGGCTCTGCGTGAGCGCTTCGGCGATGACCGCCAGAAGATGTCTCAGGGCATGATGGAGCTGTACAAGAAGGAGAAGGTCAACCCGCTGGGTGGCTGCCTGCCGATCCTGGTTCAGATGCCGATCTTCATCGCCCTTTACTGGGCACTGATGGAGTCTGTTGAGCTGCGCCACGCGCCGTTCGCCCTGTGGATCACCGACCTGTCAGTCAAGGACCCCTTCTTCGTGCTGCCAATCCTCATGGGTGCCTCCATGTGGTATCTGCAGAAGATGAGCCCGACCACCGTAACCGACCCGATGCAGCAGAAAGTGATGCAGTTCATGCCGATCATCTTCACTTTCATGTTCCTCTGGTTCCCGGCTGGCCTGACTCTCTACTGGCTGGTGAGCAACGTCATCTCCATCATCCAGCAGACCATCATCTATCGTCAGCTGGAGAAGAAAGGGCTGCATTCACGCAGCTAATCTTCCCGTGATGACAAAAGAGGCGGCCTTCGGGCCGCCTTTTTTATTACAATGTCCCCACTACGTTTTCCTATCAGCGAACAAACGAGCCAAGCAAGATGACAACAGATACGATCGTGGCCCAGGCCACCGCGCCAGGCCGTGGTGGCGTCGGCATAGTCCGGGTCTCAGGCCCCGCCGCCGAACAGGTCGCCGGGATAGTGCTCGGCAAGCTCCCGCGGGTGCGCTACGCCGAATATCTGCCGTTCAAGGATGAGCAAGGCCAGGTACTGGATCAGGGCATCGCCCTGCTGTTCAAAGCCCCCAACAGCTTCACCGGCGAGGATGTGCTGGAGCTGCAGGGCCACGGCGGCCCCGTCATCATGGACATGCTGATCCGCCGCATTCTGAAAATCGATGGCATCCGCCCAGCCCGTCCCGGCGAGTTCAGCGAGCGCGCCTTCATCAACGACAAGCTGGATCTGGCCCAGGCCGAAGCTATCGCTGACCTTATCGAAGCCTCCAGCGAACAGGCCGCCCGCAGCGCCATGCACTCCCTGCAGGGGCAGTTCTCCAGCAAAATCCAGCAACTGGTGGAAAGCCTGATCCGGCTGCGCATCTATGTGGAAGCGGCCATCGACTTCCCGGACGAGGAGATCGACTTCCTCTCCGATGGCAAGGTGGCGGGCGACCTCTACGCCATCATGTCCGAGCTGGACGACGTGCGCGGGGAAGCCAAACAGGGCGCCCTGCTGCGGGAAGGGATGAAGGTGGTGATCGCCGGTCGCCCCAACGCCGGCAAATCGAGCCTGCTCAACGCCCTCGCGGGCCGCGAGTCGGCCATCGTCACCGAGATTGCCGGCACCACCCGCGACGTGCTGCGCGAACACATCCATCTCGATGGCATGCCGCTGCACATCATCGACACCGCCGGTCTGCGCGACACTCAGGACAAGGTGGAGCAGATCGGTATCGAACGCGCCTGGGCCGAGATTGAACAGGCCGATCGGGTGCTGTTTATGGTGGATGGCACCACCACAGATGCGGTTGACCCGCGGGAGATCTGGCCGGAATTTGTTGATCGGTTGCCAAAAAACATCGGCCTCACCGTCATTCGCAACAAGGCCGATCTGACCGGCGAGGATCTGGCACCGAGCCAGGAGCAGGGCCACGCCGTCTACCGCATCTCCGCCAAGACCGAGCTGGGGCTGCCCGCCCTGCGCGAGCACCTGAAAGCCTGCATGGGCTTTCAGGGCAACACCGAAGGGGGCTTTATGGCCCGCCGCCGCCATCTGGATGCGCTGGAGCGTGCCGCCGAGCGGCTGCTGGTGGCCAAGGAGCAGCTGGAAGTGTTCGTGGCTGGCGAGCTGGTGGCCGAAGAGCTGCGCCTCGCGCAGGAGTCCCTCTCCGAGATCACCGGCGAATTCAGCTCCGACGATCTGCTGGGCCGCATCTTCTCCAGCTTCTGCATCGGCAAGTAATGTGGTGAAAAATCAGCAATAAAAAGCAGCCAGTGAGAACATAAGGCATTGTAAATATTGGACTTTGTTTTTTACTGGCTATTCTTGCCTGATCTTGTTTCGTGAGAATTTACCCCGAGAGTACCCCGAAGTAACCTCTCGGGGTACTTTCGGGGGACAATTATGAAGATCAGCATCGAATTCCGCGAACCTGACGCCGAAGGCAAGCGCGCTCTGCGCTTAACCTATTACGCCGGCTCCTACCTTGAACCAACCACGGGCATCCGCAAGCACAAACGCAGCAGAGAGCCCCTAGATCTCTTCTTGTACGACAAGCCACGTACTCCAGCACAGCGGCTCCACAACAAAGAAACCCAGCGAGCAGCCGAAGCCATCCGCGCCAAGCGACTCTTCGAGTACGAGACTGGTAAACACCATCTGGATTTCTCGAACGCCTACAAGGCCAGCTTCTTCGAGTACTTCCAAGAGGTTACAGACCAAAAAGCGGCAGGCAGCAAGAGCAACCACTCCATCTGGATATCAGCCCTCAAGCATTTACGCCAGTACCATAAGCTGCCGGAGCTGACTTTCGAGGAAGTAGATCAGCTGTTCCTGGAGGGTTTTCGGCATTACCTGATGCACAAAGCCCGAACCAAAAGCGGCACACCACTGAGCCGCAACACCCAGAGTGCCTATTTCAACAAGTTAAGGGCGGCCCTGAACCAGGCTGAGCAGGAACGGCTGCTACCGGATAATCCGGTACGACGAGTCAAAGCTATCCAGGGGGAGAAGAACAAACGGGTTTATCTGACCGAAGACGAGGTACGAGCCCTGGCCCAGGCCGAGTGCCGCTACGACGTTCTTAAGCGCGCCTTTCTGTTCTCTTGTTGCACTGGCTTGCGCTGGTCCGACATTCACAAGCTGACCTGGGCCGAGCTGGAGCCCTTCTATGGCCATTACCGTATCGTCTTCACCCAGAAAAAGACCAGCGGCCTGCAATACCTAGATTTGAATGACATGGCGATGCAGCTGATGGGGCGCCCAGGCAAGGCAACAGAGCGGATCTTCAAGGGCCTCAAGTACTCGGCTTGGCACAACATGGAGCTCACCCGGTGGGCGTTGCCGGCGGGTATAACCAAGAAGGTAACCTTCCACAGCGCGCGTCATACCTTCGCCGTCATCCAGCTTAACCGCGGCGTCGATATCTATGCCCTCTCCCGCTTGCTGGGGCACAGTGAGCTGAGAACTACCGAGATCTACGCCGACATTCTTGAATCGCGGCGCCGAGATGCCATGCTCGATTTCCCCAATGTCTTGGGGTGATAGAAGCACCCTCGACGAGATCATGGCCAGGAAGAGCCAACAAATAGGCCAGCGCAACTATGCGCTGGCCTAGATTATCTTAGATAATATAGATCGGATTTCAGGATCGCCCTGCAGCCCAAGCGGTAACTGGGTTTCACTGAATTGGCTTGTGACCGTTATCGTGAACTTTGTGACCACTTTCGTGATAGTTTGTGACCGTTATCGTGATAGTGCAGGCCTGCCGATGGTAAACCGCCCTTTGGCATGTTCGCAGATAGACCAGCCCAAAGCAGTCAGCTCATCCAATGCCTTGCGAACTCGTGATTGCCGCTTGCGATGGGTGGCCGTGCTGACCTCATCGGGGAAGGCATAAGCGACCAAGGTGTCTAACTGCACTGCCCTTTTCTGACCACAATCCACCCAGGCACATAGCCGCTGATGCAACAACCGAGCGATGCTGCCATTCAAGTGCCGAACTTCTGTCATGTCGATACGAACATGGCGACCATTACCCATAATGGCGTAGGTCAGCAAGGGATTAAGCGCCACAAAAAGTCCATCAGTCTGAGTGTCACTGACATAATTCGCCAATAAGCGAAATCCGCTACGCTGGCCAGCCACCTTTGCGATCACCGACACCTTCCACAATCGCTCGATACAGCAACGTACAGTATTGGTATCCCGAGGATTGGCGTATCCAATCTCCTTGGCCAGTTTGCGCAGGCTGCTTCTGACCACCAATACCCTTTGCTGGTTGGCAGCCCAACGAAGATCCAGAAGATCTCGCAATATCGTCCCAGTTTCGCTCACTGCAACTGGCTTAATCTCGTTACTTTGTGACTCAAGTCCAGCCATGGCAACCAACCCCTGAAGCACACGGAGGTCATCTGCACCCAACGGCTCAGGCCCGGAGAACTCGATCTGATTGCCACCACCGAAACGGTAAATCACCTCCAGCTTGTCACGGCGGCGTTGGCCATGGGAGATCGCCCTAAACAACCCGGGAGCAAGGCAGTGCATATGGTCGTGCCGGGCATGAGTCAATTCAAAGCAAGGCACGTTTGCCCCCAGCCCAGCGTATTTCGTCCAAACCAGCGGGGTACAGCACGCCACCTTCCTTCCGCTCCAGCCATCGCTCCGGTAGTGGCGGCCCATAATTGCTTTTGCTTACCCCAAACCGCACGTAAAGCTGGCTCTTCTCTACCGATACGCCCAGCTTCTGCGCCTCTTTCTTGGTCATAGTGGCGAGATAGGCCTGCCAGCGGACGTTGTCCACCAGTACCGACGAACCTCTGCTTGCCTGCTGCAGATCGCCAGCCTCTTGGAAAACTGCGGATTTGCTAGTGTGGTGTACAAACAACACAGCGCATCCCTTCAGCATGGCCAGCCGTTCCAGCTGACCCAGCACCAGTGTCATAGCACAGGCTGCATTCTCATCAGCATCGTGAAAGCGTCTCAGTGTATCGATAACCACCAACCTGACCCCCTCAGCCCAAATGGCAATCGCTTCCCACCAATGGCTATCCAGCACATTCGGGCTGACACCCTGAAGCGATATCAAACGAAGGTCTCGTTCAACGTTGGCACGAAGTTCAGCATCAAGACCTCTGCCCAAGGCAAACAAGCGCTGGTGCAGTACAGGCCAAGGGTCCTCTGCAGGCAGGTAGAGCACAGCCCCCCTGCCCAGATTGCCAAGCCCAATCCAATCCGGCCCACCGGATATCTGCATTGCCAGTTGTAATGCCAACATCGATTTGCCCACCCCTCCCGGTGACACCAAAGCACCAACGCAGCCAACAGGCAGCCCCGGGAGGACAAAATCGAGGGGTTTCGGAGGTTCAATAAAAGCCGACCGGAGATCCTGAGGCCAGTGAGATGCAATGAGATCTCGCTCCATAACAGCCTCACAGCAGCCCATTACTAGCTTGCCGTACACGCTTGGTCACATGCTCAGTGAGTTCGGCGTCCGGCGAAATGCGGTGGGAGAGCAGCCAATCGAGCAACTCGGCCCGCTTAAAGTAGATCTTTTTGCCTTGTGGCTTGTAATGCGGCAGACGCTTTTCACTGGTCAGGCGGTACACATAGCTGACAGAAACCCCCAGCAACTCAGCACACTCCTCGGCAGAAATCACCTCCTTCTGCCCCTGCCCTTGCTGGATCACCAGCCGTTTCAGCTCATAAAGCTCTTTCAGAATTGACCCGTTAGGATCGCTGTAAACTGACGGATTTTGCTCACGCATGCAGATGATCTCCCTGTAACAAACATCAACATGCACAGCGTACCGAGGACCTAACGAAATCCAGAGCGCTGTAAGTGCCCGTTTTGGGCACTTACAGCGTTTTCGGGAAAAATTTCACATGTGAAATTTTGGCGTAGGTCCTGACAGAAGGTTTACCAGAATAGCAACTGACAACGGCTGCTAACTTGACATCCAAGGTGAGCGCCAAAGAAATCCAACATAGTTTTGTCCGCACACAATGGAAATTTCTGCATAAGAGAAATTCATAAAAACAATAAAAATCAATGACTTAATATTTCTTTGTACAAACAGTACAAACTAGTACGCTTGTACTACTTGCATTGGAGGGGTAAAGATAGGATACTTTCGATCGTAGTAGAGCAGTACAACTTAAATTGAAGAGGCGGTGCTAAGTTGGCGCTTCCACCGCCTCTCGATACTAGACCCAGACCCCAATGAATAAGGTGAGCCTAATGCCGGATAAATGTTATCAAAATTCCAAACAGAATGCCACTAACCGCATTCCACGCACGATCATCATCAACCTATTTCTGATGGTCATATTGAAACAGATGCCTTATCACTCCATAGAATACGATCTCTCTATTAATATGGGTGATACCAACATAAGACAAGTTGTCACCATAACCTCTAATGAGGGAAAGGGGGAGTAATCCCCTTTTTATGATAAACATGAAAAAAACCATAAAACTGAGTGACATTGCCGAAATAAGACTCGGCATGGCTTTTAAATCTGCTATCAAAGAAGACTTTCTCACCGGGTCCTGTTACCTCATACAAACAAAAGATATAACTCCAGATGATAAAATCGATCTAAATAACTTAATAAAAGTGCAACCTGAAATACATATATCACATCACTCCTTGTCTTATGGTAACATTTTACTCAGACTCAGGGGGCCTGTGTTTTCTGCTGCTATATTTGAATCGGCGTCCGACTTACCTGTTGTTACAACAAATCAAACCGCAGTCATTATATGCGACAGGCTCGAAGTATCGCCTCACTTTCTTCTCTGGTATATTAATTCCAACATAGGGCAACGCTACTTCTCCGAGGTTAGTGAAGGAACCAATATAAATAAAATATCAGCAAAAATAATTGGTGACATGCCAATAGAGCTGCCTAGCAGAATGGACCAAGAGAGAATAGCCAATATCAATCAAACTTGGCTACAACAAAAATACACATACAAAAAACTCATAGAGAATGGCGATACGCTATTCAACCAAATTTGTAATAAAATCCAACAGGATAAATTCAGACATGAACAATAAAATAAATCAGGATGCCATCAACAATATTCTTTGGAGTGTTTGCGATACATTCCGAGGCACCATCAGCGCCGATACCTACAAAGACTTCATCCTCACCATGCTGTTCCTGAAGTACATCTCCGATGTCTGGCAGGACCATTACGACAGCTACAAGAAAGAGTACGGCGACGCACCAGAGCTTATCGAAGAGATGATGAAGAGCGAGCGCTTTGTGCTGCCCAAACAATCCAGCTTCTACACCCTCTATGAACGACGTTACGAGCCAGGAAACGGCGAGCGGATCGATCAGGCTCTGCATGCACTGGAAGAAGCCAACGGCACCAAGCTCAAAGATGGCAACAAGAGCGTGTTCCAAGACATCAGCTTCAACAGCGATCGCCTCGGCGAAGAGAAGCAGAAAAACACTATACTGCGAGACCTGCTGGAGGTGTTTGCAAATCCAGCTCTCGATCTGCGACCAAGCCGGGTCGGCAACCTCGATGTGATTGGCAACGCCTACGAGTACCTGATCGGCAAGTTTGCCGCCAACAGCGGTCAGAAGGCTGGCGAGTACTACACCCCGCCCGAGGTCTCCGACCTGATGGCCGAGCTGCTGGATCCGCAGCTCGACGATACCATCTGTGATCCCGCTTGTGGTTCCGGGTCGCTCTTGATGAAGTGCGGCCGCAAGGTGGTGCAAAACCACGGCCAGAAACGTTACGCCCTCTACGGGCAGGAGGCCATCGGCTCCACCTGGTCTTTGGCCAAGATGAACATGTTCCTGCACGGGGAAGACAACCACAAGATCGAGTGGGGCGATACCATCCGCAATCCCAAGCTGCTGGATAAAAATGGCGATCTGATGCGTTTCGATATCGTGGCCGCCAACCCGCCGTTCTCGCTGGACAAGTGGGGGCATGATGAGGTCGAGCACGATAAGTTCGGCCGTTTCAAGCGCGGCATCCCGCCCAAGACCAAGGGGGATTACGCCTTTATCCTCCATATGATCGAAACCCTGAAACCCAAGAGCGGCCGTATGGGCGTCGTGGTGCCTCATGGCGTGCTGTTCCGCGGCTCCAGCGAAGGTAAGATCCGTCAGAAGCTGATCGATGAAAACCTGCTCGATGCAGTGATCGGTCTGCCGGAAAAGCTGTTCTTTGGCACCGGCATCCCCGCCGCCATCCTGATCTTCAAAAAAGAGAAGGTGGACGACAATGTGCTATTTATCGACGCCAGCCGCGACTTCAAGCCGGGCAAGAACCAGAACCAGCTAAGCCCGGAGAATATCGCCAAGATCGTCGCCACCTACCGCAATGGCGGCAATGTCGAGAAATACGCCTATCTGGCTTCGCTCACAGAGATCAAGGAGAACGACTACAACCTCAATATCCCCCGCTATGTGGATACCTTCGAGGAAGAGGAAGAAATCGATCTGCTGGCGGTACGTGCCGAGCGAGAGCAACTCAAAGCCCAACTGACCGAACTTGAAACAGAGATGGCCAAGTATCTGGAGGAGCTCGGCTATGGTGCCTAATGGCTGGAAGAGCTATCCACTAAGCGAAGTATGTAGAAAGCAAATCTCATATGGAATTGTTCAGACAGGTGATGATTTACCAAATGGTATCCCCTGCCTCCGTGTCGTTGATCTCACTAAAGCCGCCATGTGTGTTAGCGATATGATAAAAACGTCTGAGGAAATACATCACGCTTACAAGAAAACAATTCTAGAAGAGGGTGAAATCGTCATGGCTTTACGTGGCGAGGTTGGTCTCGTCAAGATCATTGACTCAAGCCTTTCTGGAGCAAACATTACAAGAGGGTTGGCAAGAATATCAGCCAAAAAGAGTGTTGTTTATCCAGAGTTTCTTCTTTGGGAACTTCGCTCTCCGAAATTCAGGTCTGATTTAATGCGGCGAGTGGGAGGGTCTGCGCTACAAGAGATATCATTAACTGAGTTAAGACAAGTAAGAACTCTTATTCCGCCTTTAGCCGAACAAAATAAAATAGCCGAGATTCTATCCACTTGGGATAGTGCGATCATCACTACCGAGCAACTACTGCTCAATAGCCAGCAGCAGAAAAAGGCGCTGATGCAGCAACTGCTCACCGGAAAAAAACGCCTGTCGGATGACAAGGCATGGCAAAAGTTGCCGCTTGAACAAGTTGCGCAAGTCAGAACTGGGGTAGCAAAAGGTAAAACAGGATTGAAAGACCCTGTGGTAGTCCCATATCTTCGAGTCGCTAATGTTCAAGATGGATATGTTAATCTGGATGAATTAAAAGAAATCGAAGTTGAACGAGACAAGATGGATCGTTTTTCCTTGCAGAAAGGCGATGTATTGATGAATGAGGGCGGTGATTTCGATAAATTAGGCCGCGGGGATGTGTGGCTGGGGCAGATTAAGCCATGTTTGCATCAAAATCATGTTTTTGCGGTTCGCCCAGACCCCGAGGTGATAGATTCATTTTTCCTTGCCGCTTTAGCTGCTAGCAATTATGGAAAAGCGTACTTTTTAAGTTGTGCAAAGCGAAGTACAAATTTGGCAAGTATCAATTCAACACAATTGAAAAAGTTTCCTGTTCTGGTGCCTTCACTTAAAGAACAAAAGAAAATTGCAGCCGTGCTCTCCACCGCCGATCAGGAAATCTCTGCTCTGCAACAAAAGCTCGATGCCTTAAAGCAAGAGAAAAAAGCCCTGATGCAGCAACTGTTGACCGGCAAACGGCGGGTCAAGGTGGAGGAGGCCGCATGAAAAAAGTGACCATTCACCCCATGACCGAAGCCGAAGTGGAGTGGTTGGAGCAGCGGCTGATGGACCATGGCAACGACGACTCGATGCTGAGTCTGTCGGCACTCGACGGCTTTCTGACCGCCGTGCTATCCGGCCCCGAGCTGGTGCCACCCAGCCAGTGGTGGCCGGTACTCTGGGGCGGTACGCCCGCTGAGTGGTCTTCCGAGCGGGATATGAAACGGGCGCTGGATTTGATCCTTGGCCATATGAATATTCTGGCCCATACCCTCTGTTATCAGCCCGAGCACTTTCTCCCGGTGCTGATGGCCAACTATGTCGAAGGGCAGGAGATCTGCAACGCCGAGGATTGGTGCTTTGGCTATCTGCGAGGTATGGCACTGGGGAGCTGGCCAGCCTTGTCAGAGGATCTGGAACGCTCCCTTGAGGTGATCCGTTTGCACGGCAGCGATGAGCTGCTGCCACAGCTTGCCAGCCTTTCGCTACCGGAGCACCAACAGAGCGTGGCCGAAGTAGGTCCCGCCGCCTTGCGGCTGCACACCCATTTTCTGGCACAACGAGGGCCAAACACAGCACCGATAGCCGCACCAGCGCTCACACCAGTAATCCTACCGGTTAGAGCGGTCCCCAAGATCGGGCGCAATGACCCCTGCCCCTGTGGCAGCGGCAAGAAGTTCAAGCAGTGCTGTTTGCACTGAGTTGAGTTGAGATGGCAAGACCCCGAATAGACGCCATCGGTAGTACACAGTTGAAGGAGCGTTCAGAGGCATGATCGAATTTACCCCGGAGCAGTTGCTGGCTCAGTTGCGCGAGCTGGATGAGTGTCCCCGTATCGAGGCCAAACGGGGCAGCGACATCGGTTCATCCGTCATGCAGTCGATCTGTGCCTTTGCCAATGAGCCAGGCCTTGGTGGTGGCTATCTGCTGCTCGGAGTTAACGAGCCAGATGAAACACACGATACCTTTTCGGTATGCGGTGTCAGCCTCAGTGACCAGCTTCTCAACACCCTGCAGACCAACTGCCGTGACCAGTTTGAACAGCCTATCCCGGTACAGGCGCAAACCCATCAGCTGGAGGGCAAGCGTGTGCTAGTTGTCTTTGTCCCCGAACTGGAGCCGGCAGCCAAACCTTGCACCTTTAAGGGGAAGTTCGATAGCAAGAACAAGCGTAAGAGTGGCGTCTGGCGACGGGGATTGAACGGTGATTACGAATGCTCCCAGCAGGAGCTGGAGCCCTTGCTGCTCGCCAAAAATGGCCTGGGGTTCGAGCAGGTTTTGCTGCCTGACGCCCACTGGGATGATCTCGATCCACGCGCCATCGAGCTCTATCGCACGCTACGCAGCAAGGTTCGCCCTCATGCTGAAGAGTTGCAGGCCAGTGACAGTGAGATGCTCCAATCCCTCAATCTGGTGAAAAAGCGCCAGGGTGAATGGATACCCAATATCGCTGGCTTATTGCTCCTTGGCAAACCGCTGGCGCTGCGAAGACTGTTACCAGCCATGCGCGTGGACTATGTGCGCGTCGCCGGCACCCAGTGGGTGGAAGACCCTCAACAGCGCTTCGACACCACGCTGGATCTGCGTGAACCCCTGTTGACGCTGATCCCCAAACTGGAAGCCACCATTCTGGATGATTTGCCAAAGCATTTTCGTCTGGAAGAGGGCAAAACCCAGCGAGACGACCAGCCCTTGCTGCCACAGAAGGTTATTCGCGAAGCGGTGGTCAACGCCGTCATGCATCGTGATTATCAGGTCAATCAGCCCATCATAGTGGTACGCTTTAGCAACCGTCTCGAGATACGCAACGCCGGCTACTCTCTCAAGCCCGAGGCGATGCTGGGGGAGATGGGATCTATTCTGCGCAATCCGGTGCTGGCTTCTGTGCTCTACGACGTCAGCTTTGCCGAAACCAAAGGCTCCGGTATCCGCACCATGCGGCGTCTGCTGGACCAGGTGGGTCTGACCGCGCCTGTTTTTATGAGTCAGGTCATCCAGAATCAGTTTCTGGCAACCTATCTATTGCATCAACTAATGGGCGAAGAGCAATTGGCCTGGCTCAAACAGTTCGCTCATTTCACCTTGAACAACGATGAGGCCAAAGCACTGATCCTGGCCAAAGAGACGGGAGCGGTCGATAACGCAGGCCTTCGCGCCATTACAGGCCTTGATACGCTCACGGCCAGCCAGGTACTGGGAAGATTGCATCGTCAGTACCAGTTGCTGGTCAAAGGGGGGGCTGGTCCCTCCACTTACTACGAGCTGTCAACACCTCACGAACTCCCGCTGTTTGATACTGCCTCTGATGAGTGCTCCCGCTCAAATGCGGGTGACCCCGTGGTAAATACGGGTGACCTCGACGCAAATAGAGGTGACCTCGGCTCAAATGCGGGTGACCTCCCGTCAGATCTCCTCGCTCGTATAGACCAGCTCACCCCCAAAGCACGCAGAAATAACCTGTGGCCAGTGATTCTATGGCTCTGTGCCATGCGTCCTTACAAAACTGAGCAACTGGCCAAAACGCTGAACCGGCGGGAAAACGCATTAAAGGCGTCCCATTTGAACATTATGAGGGAACAAGAGGGCTTGATTGGCTATGCCCACCCGGAAGTGCCCAATCATCCGGAACAGGCTTACCAAACCACAGAGAAAGGGCGCCAATGGCTCGCTGCACGGGGAATTGAACTCAATGACTGATCATCACCACGCACCCAAGTTTCAAGAAGAGTTCAGCGCCAAGATCCCGGCCCTGATCCTGCTGACCCAGCTGGGCTGGACTTTTCTGCCCCCCAAGCAGGCGCTGGCAGCCCGTAACAATAAATATGACCAGGTCGTGCTGAGCCAGATTCTGCGCGAGGCGCTGAGCAAGCGCGCCTTTGTGTATGCTGGCAAGAGGTATCCGCTGTCCGCCAAGTCAGTCGACAATCTGGTAAGTGAGCTGTGTACTCCAGCGCTTAACGAAGGGCTGATGACAGCCAATGAACGGATCTATAACCATTTGCTCTATGGCATGTCGGTCACCGAATTCATTGACGGCAAAAAGGTGAACCCGACCATTGCCCTGATCGACTGGCATCACCCGCACAATAACAGCTTCACCTTTACCGAAGAGTTTCATGTCACCCGAGCCAGTGGCATAGAGTCGCGTCGCCCCGATATCGTCTGCTTCGTCAATGGCCTGCCATTGGCGGTGATCGAGGCGAAACGCCCGGATAGCAACGCCAAGAAGGGACCTACCGTCAAGGAGGGGATCTCCCAGACTATTCGCAACCAACTACACGGTGAGATCCCGCTGTTGTTCGCCTATAGCCAGTTGCTGCTTTCCATCAGCGGTATCGAAGGACGCTATGGCACCTGCGGCACACCGGAAAAATTCTGGGCAGCCTGGCGTGAAGAGGACATAAGCGACGCGCAGATGGCCGAGATCAAGAATCGGCCGATTCCCCAAGATACCCTCTCGACCCTGTTTGATCATCGCCCACCGGCCACACTGGATTGGTACCAGACCCTATTGGCCGCCGGCGAGTTGGCGGTGACGGACCAGGATCGGCTGCTTATCAGCCTGCTGTCACCTGATCGGCTGCTGGAGATGACCCGTCTGTTTACCCTGTTTGACAAGAAAGCCGGAAAGATAGTGGCCCGCTATCAGCAGGTGTTCGGCATCAAGCGACTGATCGAGCGGATCAGCCACAAGCGCCCTGATGGCGGCCGCCAAGGCGGGGTGATCTGGCACACCACAGGCTCAGGCAAGTCGTTCACCATGGTCTTCCTGAGCAAGGCGATGATCCTGCATGATGCGCTGAAAGCCAGCCGCATCATTGTCGTGACCGACCGGGTGGATCTGGAAAGCCAGCTCAGCAAGACCTTCTCATCCAGTGGTGAACTGGCTGGCAAGAAGGACAAGGACGCGGCGATGGCCACCTCGGGCAAGCGACTGGCCGAGCAAATTGGCAAGGGTACCGAGCGCATCATTTTCTCGCTGATCCAGAAGTTCAACACTGCCACCAAATTGCCTGAGTGCGTCAACAAGAGCCCGGATCTCATCGTGTTGATCGATGAGGGGCACCGTAGCCAGGGGGGCGAAAACAACATTCGCATGCAACTGGCCCTGCCCAATGCCGCCTTTGTGGCCTTTACCGGCACCCCGCTGCTGAAAAACGACAAGACGACCAACAAGTTTGGCCCCATCCTGCACGCTTACACCATGCAGCGAGCCGTTGAGGACAAGGCGGTCACCCCCCTGCTCTATGAAGAACGCATCCCGGATCTCGATGTGAACGACAGGGCGATTGATGCCGGTTTTAACCGCATCGCCACCAACCTGACCGAGGAGCAAAAGGCTGACCTGAAGCGCAAATACACGCGCAAAGGCGAGCTCTACAAAGCCGATGACCGGCTCCAGCTTATCGCTCGCGACATAGCCGAACACTTCGACAAGAACATTCCGGAAGGGCTGAAAGGTCAGCTCGCCTGCGACAGCAAGTCTTCCGCCATCAAGTACAAGCAATATCTCGATGAGGTTGGCTTGTTCGAATCCGCCATTGTTATCAGCTCCCCCGATAGCCGGGAGGGCAATACCGATGTCGATGAATCCACCCTCCCCTTGGTCGTGCAGTGGTGGAAAGATAACGTGGGTAGCCAGGATGAGCAGCTCTACACCAAGCAGATTATCGAACGCTTCTCCGACAAGGATGATCCGCTCAAGCTCTTGATCGTGGTAGACAAGTTACTGACCGGTTTCGATGAGCCCAAGAATACGGTGCTTTACATCGACAAACCCTTGAAGGAACACAACCTGATCCAGGCCATCGCCCGGGTCAACCGGCTGCACCCAGACAAAGAGTTTGGCTTTCTCATCGACTACCGCGGCATTCTCTCGGAGCTAGATACCACTATCGCCAAGTATCAGGATCTCGCCTCACGCACTCAGGGCGGCTACGACCTTGACGACATCGCCGGCCTCTACAACCAGATGAGCTCCGAATACAAGCGCCTGCCACAGCTCTACAAGAATCTGTGGAACATCTTTGCCGGGGTGAAGAACAAGCAGGACATAGAGCAACTGCGCCAGGTGTTGGTCCCCAGAATGGAAGAGGTAGAGGGAGAGCTGGTGGATGTGCACCTAAAGGTGCGTGAAGACTTCTATGAGGCGCTCTCCCGCTTTGCCAGTTGCCTGAAAGTTGCTCTGCAGTCGGCCTCGTTCTTCGAGGACACCGCCTTTACCGAAGCGGATCGCCGCCACTACAAAGAAACGCTGCAGCAGTTCTCCAGCCTGCGGCAAACCGTGCAACAGGATGCAGGTGAACGAGTCGACTACGACGAGTACGCCCAGCAGGTGAAAAAGCTGCTCGACAAGCATGTGGTTGGCGTCGAGGTCAAAGAGCCCGGTGGTGTGTATGAAGTCGGCAAGATGGGACTGCAAAAACCGCCGGAAGAGTGGAGCAAAGAGAAGACCCGCAACGAGACTGACATCATCAAGACTCGCGTCACGCGCATGATTGAGCAGGATCTCAGGGATGACCCTTATGCTCAGGAGTCTTTCTCAACCTTGTTGCGCCTCGCCATTGAAGAGGCGGAAAAACTGTTTGATCACCCTCTCAAGCAGTACATGCTATTCCGCGAGTTTGAAGAGCAGGTTCAGGAACGCCGCCTGAACGATATGCCTGATGCGTTTGGCACTAACCGCCATGCTCAGGCCTACTTCGGGGTCTTCAAAAAGAACCTGCCACAACTGTTTGACAGCCAGAATGCTCAGGTTGAAGAAAAGTGGGTCAAACTCGCTTTCGAGATCGACCGGTTGGTTGATGCCTCGGTCGCTGAACACTCTATCAACCCGCAAAATATTGAAGCCGATATTCGCAAGAAGCTGCTGCCATTGCTGTTCACCGAGAGCAAGGCCATCGGCTGTGGCATGGATCAAGCCAAGCGCATGGTGGAAATGGTCGTGCAGATTACCCGAGTTGGTCACAGTGGGATGTAACTGCAGATGAGTACCTCTGGCAACATGGCCAATAGGCTCCAGCACTTTTCCTATGGCGGCGAGCTCATCCGGTTCGAACGGCTCACCAGACCCAAGGCCGGCAAACTGCTGATCAAGGTGCATCCTGACTGCCGGGTTGAGGTGATGGCCCCACCGCAAACGCCAGATGAAGAGGTGCTTGCGGCGGTAAAAAAACGTGCCCGCTGGATCTACGAACAGTTGCGTGACTTTCGTCAGCAGTTGGAACATGTGACGCCACGCCGTTATGTCAGTGGCGAGAGTCACCTTTACCTCGGCAAGCAATACCTGCTCAAGGTCATCGTTGCACCAAACAGTGTGCAAGGGGTCAAACTGCTGCGAGGCAAGCTGGAAGTATCAGTCAGGAAGCCAGGACCCGA
>NZ_CAWNZT010000435.1:0-14641 GCF_963878965.1 Aeromonas sp. HMWF015
ATTGAGGAGATCGTTTACGGTGAGTCATCGAAGACCATGGACTTCATGACGAAGGCCATTGACGAATTGCCTGACGAAGATCGGGCTGCACTTAGAAAGCTGATAAGGGGGTGGGTTCTGATAAGCCACAACGAGAAAATGGATGAATGAAAGTTTTTCCCGCCATATATGCAATAACCCATTGAAAAACATAAAAGATTAGCCCGCTGATGCGTCCGGCTCTCGGAGTCCAAGCCACAGTTAGAGTTCGTGGCTTCGCCGACCCCGAGGGTCGGGCCGTCCCCGCCCCCGGGGCGCGCAAGCGCATCCCCCAGGGCGTGTACGTCCCTACCCCTCCGAAGAAAGGCGAGCTACGTCTATCTGGTGCTGTTTGGTGGGGGTTCTGGGGGGATAGGTACGGCTGCGCATAATGCGGTTTATATTCAACGCCCCTTCGGGCGTCCTGCTGCTTCGCAGGTTAGCAGGCCGGCAGCGCTAAACATAAACACTGGACATTATGCGCAGTGTTGTCAGGCCCGTGGCTAGGGGTCAGGAACATAGCAACCGCAAGGGCTACAGCCGTGCCTGTGCTTTTTGAGTACCTCGCTAAAATGTCATACCAAGCCTGTTTTAGCTCGGGATCTTCTTCTCTGGCTGCTGCAAGGCTTAGCATGACTTCTTTGACATCAAGGCCGACAGCCTCGGCAATCTTTTTTGCTGTTGCATCAGTGAGTTGCGCTTTGCCTCTGGTAAAGCGTGATATGTGAGATTGCGTGAAACCCAAGTCAGCGGCGACTTCCTGAAACTGGGTGAATTTTTTGGCTCTCATGTAAGCCTCGATCAACGATTTAGAGTCCATTTTTCTTAACTCCTCACTTTATCAATGGCCGTATCATAACCATTTTTGGCCTAAAAAAGCCCGTTGAAACTTACTTGCGAAATTGATCAAATGCCACTTGCCAACCTAATCAAGTGATTGATCTATGACCTACTCTAGCCCACAAAACCAAGATCTGCCTGCGCTCATAGAGCGCAAGGTCTATTGGCAGGCTGAACCGACCGGCGATCTCTCCGCCTGTGTCGCGGGTCAGGTTGAGATGTTTCGGGATCTGCATGAGCTGCGGGTCTATCTGTCCATGACGTACCCCGATACCGTGTTCGAGCTGGTCGAAGTGACCGAGGACACATGGCAAGGTTTCTATGATCAGGGAGTCTTTTTCGATGACTGGTCATAATTCCGTGATGCCGATAAATAGCGTTATCGGCACCAAAACCCTGATCGATTATCTGTCCTTCACCTGGGCGCCGACCGAGTTGCGCCAGATGACCGAGCTTGCCAAACAAGGTGCGCTCTTGAAGGCTATCCCGCGCTTTGACACCAAGGTAAAAGCCCTGCAAGCGGCGTTCTCTGAGCCTGCTGTCGAGGGTCTGCGTTACCTGTGGAAGCGTCCGGTCGGTTTCGCTCCCCTCACCCACTTCGACAAGGTGTCAGAGCGGCTCTGTGAGAAGGCGCAGCGGTTGGGTGCAACCCCTGCCCCTACTGCGGCGCGTGTCTACGACAAGGCCACCGAGCGGTTGAGCCTCAAGGGTGTGGTCAAGTCCCCTGCCCCCGTCTTTACCCCTTCCATGACCGAAATGATGGAGCGGGCCTTGCACTCTAACTACCGTTCTCGGGCCGACATGCGCAAAGAGCTTAAAGCTGTCTGCGCATCCCTGCTCAAGTTCTCCCAGTTCGAGGTGGTCGAGGGTGCCAAGTATTGGGAAGCCTACAACGATTTGATCGACTGCTACGGGGTGCAATTTCTCGATGCCCTCTGCTGTTCCGAGATCGAACTGTGGCTGGAAGAACTGAACACCAAGATCGGGGTGCCTATCCCCGAGCCTCGTTTCACTATGCGCCCTCGCCGCTCCGGTCTGCATGGTTACGCCAACTCGGCCGACCTGCTGTGTGATGGCCTCCCCTGTGGCCTGATTGGTTGGGGGGCTGCCAACCACGGTTGCATGGTGAGTTTTTCCGGCGTGGGTTGTGCCGCCCTCGATATGCAGGCTTTGCACTCTGTTATCTCTCACATTCCGTCTGTTCGTATCACTCGGGTGGATTTGGCGCTCGATGACTACAGCGGTGAGGTGATCAGTTATCAGGGGGCCATTGATGGCGCTCAGGCTGGCGAGTTTCACCCAGAGCGGGGCCGTGCTCCAGCGTGGATGAAAATCGAATCCGGCGAGTTCGTCATATCCGAGATTGCCAAGGGCATCGTAAAGCGGTTTGGCATGGCACCGACCAAGGGCTGTTCTTTTTATGTGGGCAGCCGGATCAACGGTAAATGTGCTCGGGTATACGAAAAGGGTAAACAGATGCAATCGGCAGAGAACCCAAATTGGGTACGCGCCGAAGGCGAGTTACACAATAAAGACCGGATAATACCGCTCGATGTATTGATTAATCCCGACCCTTATTTCGCTGGGATGTATCCACAATTTGCCAAATGGCTTGATGCTATTAAACAGTCGGAATCTGTTCCGGTACGTGTGACCACGTTTAAAAACAAGTTCAAGACCAGTCGGGACAATGCAGTTTTTCATATGTCTCGGATGGCGGGCCGCCTTGTTAATTGGTTAGCAAGTGTTGAGGGGCTCGCCCCTGAAACGATTGTTCACCAATTAACAGCGCATCTTAAAGAAGATGATATTCCAGCGCGGTTAAGAATGCCGCTACCACCCGAGTTTATATCGGGTGAGCATTGTTTAGTTTGACCTATAAATCAGGTTCTTCAACGAGGTAAATATTATGTCCCTGCTCACTGGTGTTTTGGTAACTCGTGTTACTCATGGTTATGGTGTGTCCCGTAAATCTGGCGCTCCTGTCCCTTATGACTTCGCGCAAGTGGAATATCTGGCTCCGGCAAATAACGTCAATAAGCCCGAGTGCAATATCCACTCATGGGGTTATGAAGTTCGCCAACTGGCCCTTCGTAATGATGCGGCGACTATCAAAGAAATGGCCGACTGCCCCAAGCTGGTTGCCATTGATCTTGTGCTTGAAGCAGATCCCCAGAATCCGACCCGAAATGTGGTTGTTGGCTTCCAGCCTAACAAAAAGCCGGTATAACCGCCGCGCACCGAGGAGGAGGAGCGAGAGCGCGCAGCGAGCGACGACGAGGGCGCGATAATGCTTTGTCTAGATATTACCTCCGAGGGATATGCTCGATTATCCGAGGGGGATGCTTGTAAATATGTGCTCCTGACTGTGCAGGAGCATTCCAGACTCACGGATATATCAAACTGGTTCCAGTTCGATATATCCACTGTGGGGATTGCCTTTGGCTCTGGCCTTGCTGTCTGGGTCTTGGGTGTGAAATTGGGCGCGATTGCCCGTGTAATTGTTGGTGCAAAACGAGGATAAAATAATGAAAAAAGTATCAGGCTTGTTCCGTAATGCTTGCATTGCGGCTGTGTGTGGTCTGTCTGCCAATGCGGCAATGGCCGAGGGAACCGGACTTGCTGATGCAGCAGGTAAAGCGATGGAGGCCGCACAGGCTGACGTAACTGCCACCTCTCCCAAGGTGTTGCTGGTTGTCGCACTGGTGACCGCTACAGGTATCGTGATTTCCCTGATCCGTAAAGCCTAAACCATGTCCCTGCTTATCGGGACGCTCTGGTTTTTGTTCTTTGTCGAGGGATGGCGAACATCCTTCTCTATTTAAGGCGGCTCCGGTCGCCTTTTTTATATTGGGGGCTGTGTGCGCTTAGGTTGGCTTTTTCTGTTATTTCCATCGGCGGCATTTGCTATTGCGGGTTGTCCTGTCGGTGTGCAATTGGGTAACGTCACGATGGCAACTCCATTGCCTGTTTGTCTTAAATTTGAAGGCTCTCAGCTTGGTGGCTGTTTGGTTGCTTGTAATGGTGTGTGTGTAGAGTTGCCGCTGGCAAATACCAAGGGGCCAGTAGAGACTACCGGAACGGCTTGCAGTATTACCGAGAATGGTAGTGGCAACGGCGATTCAGATGGCAGTGGCAATACGCCAGATGAAGGCCCTTCTGGCACTAAACCGATTGCTGGCTGGCTTGATTTTGAACCAGTTATTGGTGATGCCACCGGAACATCTGTTTCGGGGGCTGTTGCTAAACTAAATAAAAACCTTGGTGTTGCTCTGCGTCAGGTTGTTGAAGGTTCTAAACAGGATTCTGGCAATCTTAATTCTATTGCTCATAGTGCCGAGTCATTTTCTCGGGATATGAAAACTGCGCTTTATCATCTTGAACGAACAGCTAACGAAACCTTTTATTCAAAAAGTACCCTCATGGATATCATGGGGCGTATTAATACGTCCAATGATTATTTAGAGAAGATCAGTAAACTTGATTCTTCCTCTGGGGCTGCTTCAGGTGCGGCTGGTACTGGCGGCAATCTTTCAAAGGAATTTGAGGATAAGCTTTTTGGCACTTTGGATTCCATGCGTTATGGCTCTTTGAATAACATTGATTTCAAGATGAGCGATGTTAAAGGCCATTTGGCTGCTATTGAGGGTGCTTTGGGTCGTAATGGCATGGCCGGTAATGTTTACGCCATACGTCAGCTGATGGAGCAAATGTCGTCAGGTTCTTCTGGTGGTGGATCAACGGGCGGTGGTTCTACTGGCGGCTCTACTGGTTCGCCCAATCAAGAACAGCTGTTCAATATGCTTGAGGCTATCAATGACAATATAAGCAGAACAGGCGGCACGACTGCCAATAACTCTAGTGATCTGTTGCAGGCTTTCTATGAGTTGCAGCGCCAGCTGGCATCCGGCGAGGCTGGCGGTGGCTCTGGTGGTGATGGTTCCAGTATTGATTACTCCAAGCTGCCAGGCTCTGGGGATAACCCGCTTTCTGTGAAAGAGGCTAAGTATTCTTCAACATGTTCTGGTAATGACTGTTTCTTTGATGTGGCAGCCATTCAAAAGAAACTGGATGAGGCAAACAAGGCCATCTCTGATAAATACAAAGATATTGGCGATGAAGTCAGGGATATTTTTGATTTTCAGCTTTCCGGCTCTGCTGGGGTTATCGAGTGCTTCGACTTCTTCACTTATGGCGGAAAAGACTATCGCGTTTGTCCACCTGCAAAAGAATATTGGAACATCATCGCCGCACTGATGATGTTTATTTTCTACTTCATTGCGTTCGCAATTGTATTTAAGAGGTAACACGTCATGGAATGGCTTGGTGAGTTCTTTAATTCGTTCTTCAACGATATATATCAACTGGCGGTGCAGTTCGGTGCATGGCTGGCAATCAGAATGGCGGTGCAATGGGTTGAGTTTAAGTTGTTTATGCTCACCTTCACATGGGACGTTGCCAAGCAGATTTTGGTGAACGTTCACTTTAGTGAAATGATCTCCCAATCCTTTAATGCCCTCCCCGCCGACTTTCGCTCGATGCTGCTCTTTATCCATCTGGATAAGGGGCTCGCCATCCTGACGCAAGCCTTCGTTACTCGCTTCCTGCTGAACATTATGGGGTGGTAAATGTCCATCAAGATCCACCACGGGGCGCCAGGCTCTTACAAATCATCAGGGGCTATCCACACCGATGTGATCCCCGCCATCAAGGCAGGCCGCCACATCATCACCAACGTTCGCGGGTTCACCGCCGAACGCTGCAAAGAGGTACTGGGTAAGGCTGTGCCCGATGAGTTCAAGGTGACTTACATCGACACGGAAGCCCAAGAGGGCCGCGACCACTTGGCCCGCTTCTACCACTGGGCACCGAAGGGGGTGTTCTTTCTGGTCGATGAAGTGCAGCGGATCTTTCCGCCTGCATGGCGACAGAGCGACCTAGACCGACTCGATTATCCGGGTGGGCCGGAAGTCGCCAAGGCTGACGGGCGACCGGAAACCATAGACGTTGCCTTTGATATGCACCGTCACCACAACTGGGATTTTGTCTTTACCACCCCGAACATCAAGAAGGTTCACGCCGTGATCAGGGCCGCGTCAGAGACGGCGATCAGACACACCAATATGAAGATATTGGGCTTTGGGAAGCGTTACAAAACCGTCTTGCATCTGGCAGACAACAGCGGCGCGTCCATGTCCGATGTATTGCAGGCCAAGCCATTCAACAAGGTGCCCAACTATGTTTTCAAACTCTACGACTCAACTACAACAGGCCAAGTCACGGATACAATCGCGGGTAGCTCGATTCTGCGAGATCCTAAAATTCTGTTTTTTCTGGGTGTTATTGGATTCTGTCTCTATTTTGGCCTCATCAAGCCGGAATTTATTGATAAGCCTAGTAAGGCCCCTGTGCCCTCTCCTGCCGCTTCTGCGACTACTGGGGCGGTGGGTGCTTCGCCCACTGCTGGGGTACGTCCTAGCGGCGCTCCTGTTGCGTCTGATAGCGGGGTTCTTTCTGTAGGGCCGTTTGCGGGGCACAAGCTGATCATCAGCTGTCATGTTTTGGTAAAGGATGAACGGGGATCATATCGGGTCGAGTATTGCTTTGCCCTGCGCAAGGGTGACGATGTGCAACCTGTTTACAGTGACGACTGGCCGGATCAACTGGCTAGTGTAGATGCTATGAGCGCCTGCCATGCTGTGGTGAAGTATCAGGGCAAGCCTGTTGACGTTTACTGTGATCCAGAGGGTGACGCCCTGCGCCGTAAATACAATGCTGCCCTCTTTGCTGGCGGTGATACCAAAAACAAACCAAGTGATGACCGGACATAATTAGAGCCGGCTCTGAAGTACAGCATCTTTTCGCTGTACTGAACGAGCTGGCGGGCAAGCGATAGCGCGGCAGTTTTATGCTAACTGCGTAACGCGGATATTTATGTTAAATATGGCTGTTAATGCCACAAAGAACAGGGGCGGTAGCCCCTACAAGCCGCCCTCTGCTGTCCATTTGACCTCCAAATGCCTCGCGGCGGAACACGCCCATCTACCCCAGAGACTGGATCCCCCCCTTCCCTGCTAAACCGGCTTTTAAGGCTTTCCAACATTGAGGGAAGGAAACGCTACAGCGCACTAAAGAGGGATTTTTGATTTTTAAAAAGGGGTGATTTTATTGGGAATTAACTCGAATCTTTCTGAATGCTTGTCATGTTTAAAGATATTTATATGTCCCAGCTTTTTTTTGTTTTCTTTGATTATGTCTTTAATTTGATTCGTAGTTCTTTCGCTGGCCTCGCAGCCAATAAATATTGATGAAATATGTTTTTCAGATATTATTTTTAAAACACTGACTTCATCAATCGTGCTAAGAAATTCTAAAAGTCCATTATTTTCGGTCTTTTGGGGGTAATAAATCCCATCTTTCTTTTTAAGTTGTCCACGTGCTATTGCACTTCTGATAACGAAGTAATTGTCGCTTTCATTTTTTACTGATGGTTCTTTAATTAATAGTTTGTCATACAATTCTATTGGTACTATGCATCTATGTTCTTTTTCATAAAGCCAGTCATCACTTTTGGTAGTCAGTGTCTTTAATAACACTGCCTTTAATAATCCGTAACTATCTGTTGCGCTGAATTTTTCTGTATATATATCAAATCTAGTTCTATCATAGTTTACTTTTAATGGCTTTTTTATGAGTAGATTATTTGTGGTGAATTTGTTTTTGTCTGATGTCATTAAAAATTTTTCATCGTATCCAATACAAACACCTTTGTGGTTATTCCCGTAGTGAGCCCACATCAATAAATTGCTATGACTTTCAGTTAAAGATATTATCCCTAATGTCGATATTAAATGTTCGCATGTTCTCTTTATGTCCTCAGTATACGTTTTGTCTATTTCTTCTAGTGTTAAATCTTTGAATTGCGTTAGGATTAGATCTGAAATTGTTTTTTCAAATGGATCATTTAAATGGATCGGTGATGATAGTTTAATTGTTGGTTCTAATATGAGGCTTTCGAAAAAGCTGCTGTAATATTTGTAATAAATAGTCATAGTTTAGTCCCCCCCCGTGTAGTAATACGGGGGGAATTCTACCTCTACCCCTCCCCCTTCGGAACCCCTCTTTTTTGTGTCTTAAGTCAATAAAAAGGGGGCCTGAGCCCCCTGAGGTTGATTTAACAATGTGATGTAGCTAAAGATCGTTGAAGCTCAAGATACCTTGAAGTACTGTTGCGTTCGCATCTAAGTGTTCGCAAGTGACAAGAGAGTCATTGAGCACGATTGCTTCTTGTAGCTCATGGCCATCAAACCAGCAGCACATCAAACGTCTGCTGTGAGCTGCACCAATGACTGTCATACAGGGCCCATCAGTGTCTCTTAACTGAACGTAGTCACCTATCCTGAAGCTCATAGCTACTCCTTACTTGATCTAGATCAAGCGCAATTTCACTAATTAATAGACGCAAATGGAAAGCGCTGCAAGTATTCGCTACCTAAAAATCACGTCATCTATCCCCATTCTCTTAGCTGATTCCTAGCTTCTTTCTCCAGTAGTACGCTGCCATCTGCCGTTCGGATCTCTCCGCTTGGATGATGGCTATGGCCTCCAGCCTTCGCCTGTCGTAGGTGACTCCTGTCGGTGATACAAGGCAATCATTCTTCATACGCCAGCCTTCCCACTCCTTCCAGATAGTGGGCAACTCTCTACCCGAAGCCATACGCATCAGCCGTTTATAGGCAGGTGGGATCTCTTTGCCCTTATCCCAATATGTGACCTGCCTCACAGAAACAAAACAAAGATTGGCCGTCTCTTCAATTGATAAACCGCACTCAAACCAACGAAAAATGAAGTTTTTGGTCAACTCTCGTTCCATCCAAGTAAATACCTGATAAACCAGCAAAATTGCGTGGATTGGCTTATCGGCGAGTTTCGGATGGGCATTTAACAAAACGTCGCATTATGCGCAATGACGGATGCAGGAGGACGGAATGAAGAGAACTGAGCAATGGAGCCGTTTTGATGCGGTTGACTGCTTGGCCACTGAGGCCGATATGGTTGCTTATCTGCAAGCAGCGCTTGAAGATGGCGATCCAGCGCTACTGACTGCAGCGTTTGATGATGTGGAGCGTGCTCGCGCTAAACTACGTGGCAAACCGCGCTACACACTGGAAGAACTGCTGGCCCAGTGTGATCCCAATGCCACCAACAGTTAAAGATCATTCACCTGATTGGTTGGTCAGTGCATCTGGCGGCAGTTCGCCCAAGTCGGGCTCACACTCCTCGGTGATAACATCCTCGCGCTCAGTCAGAAAATCTGCGGATGCCGGTTCGGAATCAAAAAAACTGTCCCAGTCACGTGAGCCTGACGGCTCAGGTATAGGCCTGCGTTGTGTAAGAGCCGACAGCGCCTCATCCAGTCTATAAGACCGGCCTTGCTCGATGTCGGCAATGGCCAGCTCAAGCAACTGACGCAGCGGATCGAAAACATTAGCTTCAGGTTTCATGGTTTCTCCGTTGCGTCGTTGGCATATTGCGGTCAGGCCTGCTCTAGATTCAATTCTTGAAGATACTTGAGGCGTGTGAGTAAGACATTCATGAATGTTGGGTTGAGCAAGAAACTCATGAATAGTTCATGCTGCTGACCGATAGTAAACGTGCCATTGCCAAAGCACCCCATGTTTACATAGGTTGCAGCTAGCATAGCTATGTCATCAACCAGCTCATCGCCATCGCTACCTTTTTCAACATGCTGAGACAACGAGTAGTCCACGATCGGCACGATATAACTAAAGTCATCGTCTGGTTCAGGTAATGTTGCAAATAGGCTAAGCAGTGGCTCCTGGACATGAACCAAATCATGGATCACTGAGTTCGTCCATGCACCGCGCTCGATCTCTTGCTGTTTTTTTACTCGTGCAGCCTTGGCCTTGTTTTTAGCTCTCAGCTGTCGTTTTGGTAATTTGGTAGCCATATCCTGAGCTCCTTTGTGATGAGCTCCATATGGTGAACTGGGTATAAATAGATCGCAAGTGAGAGCAGATGCCGATAACCATGTTTATCGGCATCATTGTCAGAGATAACAAGCCTTGTTGAAAACAGTAGCCCGCAGCCTTTCCTTAGCTTAAAGGTTCGGAAATCGATCAGGATCGAGGCTACACACAGACCTCCAGCGATCTGACTGCCCAAAGCAGAAGGACGATATCTGGTTGATTCCCCCTGCAGATGCTCTTGCAGCGATAACAGAATAACACAGTCAACCGCCCTGCCCCACATCACCGAAATGTCCCATTTTGAGACAAAAGTCCACTATTAAATCAATACGTTGTGCGGAATCCCCCTCACTAATTGAACGTTATATTTGATTTTCACAGTTATAACCCTCGTTATTACAATGAATATTCTTAGAAATATCTGTCCCCTACTTGAGAGGTCTCTTTCTAGAAATATTGATACTCCTTCTTGTAAAGCAGCCATAAAAATGCCGATTATCGCGATAGATTCCCCTCCCCTTAATCCTCACGGCTTATTGTTGTGGCTGGCATGATTGCGACTTTTTTGGAAGTCGGGTCAATTCATATTCAAGGCACGTTTGGCGATGGCCAATGTGGGTGGCTGGCAGGTCAAGTAGAGGTTGCTGTTGAACTGCTGCAATATACGTTTGAGCTCGTTCATATCATCGGGATGGAGGGTTAAGGACCAGAGTGCTCTGGGCTGGCCATGATGGAGGCCATTGGTATAGATAATGGTGCAATCTTCGATACGCAACTCTTTGCAGTGGGCCTCCATCTGCAGGCCCACATCCGGAAACCAGATATGCAGTGTGCCTGAAGAGATAAAGGTGAACTGGGCCATGAGCGACCCTTTGCCAACGATCCTGAAGGTCTTTTCCACCACTGCCACTTGCATACCCGCTCCTTGGTATTTCGTTGATATTGATATCAATATCAATATCAATATCAATATCACCAATGATGACTGGATATGCAAGTGTGATAACAAGGCGCTGTTCAACCGAATATGATTGCTTCCGGTATGTTACTTAGCTTTCGGCATCGGGTGGTCTCGGTGTTTCAGCAAGCAATTTCGCTTTTTGCTTCTCTGCTACGGGATAAATATGTATGCCGCAGATGGCAAGGTACCTGTTCTGAATCATCCTTGTGAGCCAAAAATATTTCCTGAACCGATTGCCATCCAGAGAAGTACAACATTGCCGCGCCAACTTCTATGACACCCCAAACAAGCCATTCTGTGTTCTAAGAGCAGTCAATACAAATCAGGGTCATGTCACATTGTTCGTTAGCTTTTGTGAACGTTATCTCTCATTTGTTGGTTCAGTCGGTCCAGCGGCTTTTGCTGGGCGCTCTCATGTCGTTCACTGTTGCTGGTGTGCAGGTATTTCGAAGTGGTGTCGATGCTGTCATGTCCTGCATCGGCCTGTACGTGGGAGAGCGGTCGCCCGTGCAGATTGATGTCATGGGTGATCCCGGTATGGCGGATCGCATGGGGAGAGAGTTGCCGCATTTCGGCTGCATCCTGGGCAAATCCATCCTGCTCTGCCAATTCTGCCCCTTTACCGATGATCACCATGATCAAATCCCGTAGCTGGCGAATGCCGAGGTTGGCGTTGATCTCCCCCTGCTCGCGGCCGTGGGCTGCCGCTTTATGGCGAACGAACAGTGGCGTCTGTTCATCCGGTGTCGGCAAGGGAGAGAGACCGAGGAAGCGGCGGTAGCGTTCGAGTGCCGCCAACAGTGCTTGGGATACCGCTACGGTACGCCGTTTGCCCCCTTTGCTTTGCGGAATAAAGTAGCCCCAGACGCCGGTTTTGCGATCCCGCCTGAACTGCCCCATCACAGGGGTAAAGCCCGGCCGGGCTGCAACTTCAGAGATTCGCAGATAGCAGGCATACATCAGAATGGTTAGAAAACGGCTGCGCTCGTGCTGCTCCGGATGGTCGTTGGCAAGGGTATCAGCAGCCTGCATCACGTATGACCACTGCAACTCGCTGAAGGCCTGCACCTCTTCATCTGCCTCCTGCTGTTGCGGCCGTTTGACCCGCTGCAGTAGCAGAGCGGGATTCCTGTCCATGTACTCCTCCTGGATCAGAAACTGGAAGAAGGCCGACAAGATGGCGAGCTTGGTCTTCATCGCCTGCTCGCTCAGGCGATAGGGCAAGGAGCGGCCCAGTTCCCGTTTGCCCAAAAACGGACGCCATTGCGGGTTGGGCAACCGCTCTCCCCACTCCTTGTCGAGGATAAACTGCGCTACGTTGCGATAGGCGATCAACTCGTCAGGGGGGGACTGACAGTAGTCGAGATAGCGGATCATGATGCGGCGAGTGAGATCTTTCGGGCTGATGGCCGCCTCGCGAAAGCACCAGTGCAAAAAAGTGGTCAGTTCGCTGCGATAGGTTTTGTAGTTGTTTTCGCTGTTGCGCTGCTCCAGCAGCCAATCGACCGCCAGTTCGTAAACCAGACCGGCATCGGGTACATCGTTGAGGCTGAGGTTGGCAAGGTACTGATTGACCTGAGAATTGCCAGCTTCCAGATAGATAAGGCTGTCAAACAGCGGCATGGCTGGCGGTAAGGATAATGGTTGTTGAGTCATGGTGTTGCTTGTTGATGCTGAGATGAATCGATATGAGCCTGTGAGCCGAGTTGATAGAAAAGGGCTCGTGATAGATGAATGCGGCTTCTGTTGGGATTGGTACTGCCTCTTGTTGTTGCTGATTAAGGTAACCGGGAGCGATCTGGATAACGTTCTCTCCACTGTTTGCTCATTATTTCCTCATAGATCTGGCTGATGTCGTTCAGTGGTGCACGCTATTCAGTTATGCATTGGATATGCACCGTTGTTAAAAAATTCTCGGGGTAAATAGCCGTAAAAGTGGTTTTAAATGCAAGTAAAGTGAATGATGAAAGCTGTTTATCCCGAGAAATAGCAGGCTTGGGCAATCAGGCCACCTGCTTGAGTGGCTTCTCCTTGCGCTTGACTGCTGGAGCCTCTTCCTCTTTCGTGCCTGCCTGAACCTTGCCGCCGCGCAGCAGGGTTTGCAGCACATCGCGCTGCTCTGCCAGGTAGAATGCCAGACTCTCTTGCTGTTCTGGTGCCAGCTCGATCGGGGCGCCAGCCAACAGGGTCATCAACTCATCGGCCGTATCCAGCAGCTTGTCATAGGCATCGGCCTCTTTTTTGCTGGCAAAGGTCATTTTTTCCACTCCCCCACGAACAACCACATATTTGATCTCGACAGCCATGATGGCCTCCTCTTGGTGATGATGGATAGAGTATATGTACGGATATACAGTATTGCAAATAACCTCATCGGAAAAGAGTTCGCCGGGGTTTAGCGACAAAAGCCGCGCTGGATCAAGCTGTCTCAAAGTGCCATTTGACTTCCACGCCTGACTGGTCGGATCATGGCCTTATGACGATCGTACGACACCTGTTTATCCTGCTGATGGTTGAGGTGCTGCTCCTCGGGAGCATCGCCCACCTGGTCGTGGGACTTCCCTGGTTGCTAACCCTGCTGTTTGTGGTGTTTGCCCTACTGGGTTTGCGCTGTCTGGTGGTGCTCGGCAGCTGGCTGTTTACCCGCTTCTACCCCTCCCCGGCTATCGGCCCCTGGCGCAGGGTGAAGATGATGGCGCAGGAGATGTTGGCCTACCTCTACACCTTCACCTTGTTGCTACCGTTCGAGCCTTTGCTGATGGCACCCGATCGGCTGCGTCCATGCCAGCGCCCCGTATTGCTGGTGCATGGTTACGGTTGCAGTCGCGGGATCTGGCGCACCCAGCGTACCCGAATGGAGACTGTAGGCCATGTGGTCGCCACCATTACCCTGATGCCACCATTTGGTCATATCGATGAGATGGTGCCGCTACTGGCCAAGCGAATTGACGATGTGCTCGCGCAAACCGGGGCTGACAAGCTGGTGCTGGTCGGTCACAGCATGGGGGGGCTCGTCTGCCGCGACTATCTGGCTATCCATGGGGGTGACAAGGTCGCGCGCCTGATCACGCTGGCTACGCCTCATCAGGGCAGTCAGCTTGCCGCCCTTGGGCTTGGGGCCAATGCCCGCGAGATGGAACCCGGTTCCGGCTGGTTGCAGCGTTTCGCCTCGGTTCCTCTCTGCGTACCCGGCATCTCGGTGCGCACCAGTCACGACAATGTGGTGATGCCGCAGGAGCGGCAACGATTGGCGGGAATGGAAGATATCGAGTTGCCCGCCATTGGCCATCTCTCTCTGCTCTACTCCCGTCGTACGACAGATCTGCTGCTTGATCTGCTGTCCCGAGTCTGACTCTCCTTATTCGTCCTTCAACTGTTATTCCAAATAAAACAGGGGCCTGATTGCTCAGGCCCCTGTTGATCTCTTTATCCCATCACCTGGTTAGAAGTGGATACCCTTGATCAGGGTCGAGACGGCAACCTGATCGGCGGTCGCTTTGGACTTGTCGCCGTCCTTGGGATCGGCAAAGGTGCGGAAGCTGGTGTTCATGATGACCTGGGCGACGCGCGGTGCCAGGGCATGCACCACCTGACCAAACACCCCGAGGCGTGTGGCCAGTCGCACATGCTTGTTGATGATGGTATCGCACACCAGATCGGCCGCCTCTTCCGGCGTCATCATCGGTACCTGCTCATAGACCTTGGTCGGCGCGACCATCGGTGTTTTCACCAGCGGCATATTGATGATGGAGAAGCTGACCCCTTTATCGGCAAACTCGGAGGCGGCGGTACGCACCCAGGCATCGAGGGCCGACTTGGAGGCAACATAGGC
>NZ_CAWNZT010000436.1:0-445 GCF_963878965.1 Aeromonas sp. HMWF015
CGTGATGTCGATCCTGCAGCCGATCCTCGAGCTCAACAATATGGTGAATATGTAAGTTTCCGGCGTTCGATAGCCCCGCTGGCGGCCCGTCGAACCCACCCAGTGATCACTCTCTGATGGGCTATCCCATCTCATTCGTTACGGAGCAACTCATGAACAAACGTCGTCAATCCGGTTTTACCCTGCTGGAAGTCATGGTGGTCATCGTGATCCTCGGCATTCTGGCCAGTCTGGTGGTGCCCAACCTGATGGGCAACAAGGAGAAAGCTGACCAGCAGAAAGCGGTCTCCGATATCGTGGCGCTGGAAAATGCCCTCGACATGTACAAGCTGGACAACAACCGCTACCCGACCACCGAACAGGGTCTGGACGCGCTGGTGACCAAGCCTTCCATCGATCCGGCGCCGCGCAGCTACCGCGATGGCGGCTACATCAAGCGCCTGCC
>NZ_CAWNZT010000436.1:455-3008 GCF_963878965.1 Aeromonas sp. HMWF015
AGATCCCTGGGGCAACCCGTACCAACTGCTGAGCCCGGGCCAGTTCGGCAAGATCGACATTTTCTCCATGGGTCTGGATGGCGAAGCCGGTACCGATGACGACATCGGCAACTGGAACCTGAAGGATTTCCAATAAGTGATATGTCGCCACCGCACTCCTTGTGAGCTGACTGCATGAAGCGCTCTCTCTCCTTTCATCGCCAATCCGGCTTTACTCTGCTGGAAGTGTTGCTGGTCGCCATGCTGATGGGGCTGGTGGCCACCGCCGTCACCCTCAGCATGGGAGGCGCCAGAGGGGATAGGGAGCTGGACAAGCAGGCGCGTCGCCTGATGGCGACCTTGCAGCTGGCGCAGGAGTACGCGGTGATGGATGGTCGGCTGGTAGGCATTCGCATCGAGGATAACGGCTGGCAGTTTATGCAGCGTCAGGCCAAAGATCGCAAGTGGCTAGCCCTGACTGGCGACAAGCAGCTGGGGCCGGTGCAACTGGCCGAGAACATGACGCTGGCGCTGGAGCTGGAAGGCTTTGGCTGGCAGCCGGACTCCGACGAGAAAACCGAACAGAAGCGCGACGAGAAGGAGCGCACGCCGCAGTTGCTCATCTTCCCGGGCGGCGAGCTGAGCCCGTTCGTGCTCACCTTCACCCAGCAGGATGACGATGCTCGCTACACCCGCATCGTCAAAGGGGACGAATTCGGCCGCCTCACCCTGCTCACCGGCGATGAGGATGAAGAGGTGACAGAGTGATGAACGCACGGGGCATGACACTACTTGAAGTCATGGTCGCACTGGCCGTCTTTGCCATCGCGGGTCTCGCGGTAATGAAAACCGCCAGCGAACACCTCTCGGCCCTCAACTATCTGGAGCAGAAGACACTCGCCACCTGGGTGGTAGAGAACCAGCTGGTGCAACAGAAGCTCGAAAACAAGTGGCCCGGCGACAGCTGGGTGGAAGGGGATGAGCAGATGGCGGGCAGTACCTGGTACTGGCGCTATCGCGGCGTTGCCACCGCCGACAACAACTTCCGGGCGCTCGATATGGAAGTGCGCACCGAGGCCAAGGCCGAGAACCCGGTCGCCATGATGCGGACCTATATCAGCCGATGACCCAGCTCTCCGCCCGCACGCCTCGCCCCGTCCGTCACGCCGGTTTCACCCTGCTCGAAATGCTGGTGGCGATCGCCATCTTCGCCACTCTCAGCATGGGCGCCTATCAGGTGCTGCAGGGGGTGCTCACCAGTGACGAGGTGGCCAAGCGCAAGGAGGCTCGCCTCAACGAATTGCAGCTCGCCTTCACCCTGCTGGAGCGAGACATCACCCAAATGGTGCCGCGCAGCGGTCGCATCGAGGGGGAGAACAACAAGGTGCTGCTGGCGGCCTCCCGTTTCGGCCAGCAGAGCGATGACTGGGGCATGGCCTTTATGCGCAGCGGCTGGCTCAACCCGGACGGCATGCTGCCACGCTCCCATCTGCAGCGGGTCGGCTGGCGTCTCAAGGATCAGAAGCTGGAGCGCCTGAGCTACCTCTATCCGGATCCGGTGATCGGCACCGAGCCGCGCATCCAGCCGGTGCTGACGGGGGTCACGGCGTTTCGCCTCTACTTCTTCGACAAGGGCAACTGGAAAGAGGAGTGGACTCAGCGCAGCGTGCTGCCCCACGGGCTGGCGGTGGAGCTGGATCTGGAAGATTACGGCACCATTCGCCGTCAGTTCCTGATTGGTGCCGGTGGCCAGCGCGCCGAAGAGAACAGCCAGAGCAGCAACCCCGACCAGGGGGGCGGCAACAACAGCAATAACGGGAACAATGGCGGCAACGGCAATACCAATGGCGGTAATGGTGACAGCCAGAACGGAGGGGGCGCCAATGCGGGCTAATCTCGCCGCCCCCGGTCGCCAGCGCGGCATGGCGCTGCTGGTGGTGCTGCTGATCCTCTCGGTGATGGTGATCATTGCCAGCAATATGAGCGGCCGCCTGCAGCTTGAGCTGCGCCGCACCGCCAACATCACCACAGGCAAACAGGCGTGGTGGTATGCCCTCTCGGCGGAAGCGCTGGTGAGCAAGGTGCTGACGCAGGATTTCAAGGACAACCCCGAGGTGGTCAACCTCAGCCAGAACTGGGCCCGCAAGAACACTGTATTTCCGGTGGACGATGGCCAGCTCAAGGGCGAGGTGACCGACCTGCAATCCTGCTTCAACCTCAACAGCCTGAGCTTGGCCGCCAAGGCGGGGAGCGGCGAGGAGCTGGCGCAGCAGCCCTATCCGGTGCAAGTGTTTCGCGAACTGCTCAAACAGCTGGCGATGGATGATTACGAGGCGGCCCAGCTCACCGATGCCATCCGTGACTGGACTGACAAGGATACGGTGCTGGTCTCCAGCCTTGGTGCAGAGGACGCCTATTACGAGGGGCTCAAGCCACCCTATCTGGCCGCCAATCAGTGGATGCTGGGCAAGGATGAGCTGCGGGCGGTGCGCGGGGTGACGGCCAGGGTCTATGCCAAACTGGCCCCCTATGTCTGCACGCTGCCAAGCGACAAGCTGAAGATCAATATCAACA
>NZ_CAWNZT010000436.1:3018-6762 GCF_963878965.1 Aeromonas sp. HMWF015
CCAGCGCCCCGAGCTGCTGGTCGCCCTCTATCTGGGCACTATCGGGCTGGATGACGCCAAGCGGGTGCTGAACGAGCGGCCACAGAAGGGGTGGAAAGAGAGCAAGCTGATGACAGACATGCTCGCTCCGGTCGATTCGGTGAAAGGACTGAAAGAAGCGCTGGTGGTCAAGAGCGACTTCTTCGAAGCCCGAGTCGTGGCCGAGGTCGGCGACAACCGGGCCTGGCTCGAAACCCTGTTCCAGCGGGGCAAGGACAATAAACTGGTGATGCTGCGCCGCCTCAGTAGCGGCGCCGAATAAACAGCGCACCTGCAGGCCATCGCCTGCGGGTACGAGAGATGTTGGATGCAGCCTGCGGGCTGCGCACCGGTTGCCAGGGCGCACAACGCCCTTTGCAAACCGGTATCGCAGGAGAGAGATGCGTGAGCGAAAGTCTGGTCATCCGACTGGGGACCAATAAACAACAACCCGTGGCCTGGCTGGTCTGGTCCGGTCAGGAGCAGGAGATCATCGCCTCCGGCACCCTGCCGTCGGCCGATGCCCTGGGCGAGCTGCAGGAGCGGGCCGGTGGCCGCCCCGTGGTCACGCTAGTGCCGGGCAGCGATCTGATCTTCCGGCGCGTCACCCTGCCAGGTCGCTACAACCGCCAGTCGGCGGCGGCCCTCCCCTACCTGCTGGAGGAGCAGATCGCCTCCGATGTGGACGAGCTCCATCTGGTGGTGCTGGCCCACGAAGGGCAACAGGTCGACCTGATGGCGGTGGATCGGCAAAAGATGGGCGAGTGGCTCGGCTGGCTCGATGCCGCTGGCCTCAAGAGCCTGCAACTGCTGCCCGATGTGCTGGCGCTACCACAGGCCGCGGATGGCTGGTCTGCGCTGCAACTCGGCAATGAGTGGCTGGTACGCCAGGGCCCCTGTCAGGGGATCGTAGCCGACGAGCCGCTGCTGGCCATCTTGCTGGCAACCGAAGTCGAGCCGATCACCATCCACAGCCACACACCGGTGCCCGCCATTGCCGCCGCCAACTGGCAGGCGGCGGAGCCCGAGCTGCCCATGCTGCTGCTGGCCAAGGGAGCCCTCACCTGCCGGGCCAACCTGCTGACCGGCCCCTACCGGCCGCAGACCGAATATGCCCGCTACTGGTTGCAGTGGCGCAAGGTAGCCATCACCGCCGGTCTGTTGCTGCTGGTGGCCCTCGGCCAGCGCGGCGTGCAACTCTATCAGCTCACCGAGCAGGACAAGGCCCTCAAGGCGGAGATCCGTGCCGTCTATACCCGCATATTCCCGGGTGAGAGCCGCATCGTGAACGTGCGCAGCCAGATGAACCAGCATCTGCAACAGATGGGACAAGCCCCGCAAAACGGCGTGCTGCTAATGCTCACCGAGCTGGCCCCCACCTTTGCCGAAGTCCCCGGTCTGAAACCACAGGTGATGCGCTTTGATGCCAGTCGCCGCGAGCTGAGGCTGCAGGTGACCGCCCCAGGCTTTGCCGAGATCGAGCGGTTCCGTGAGCTGGCCGGCAAGCAATTCGAGGTACAGCAAGGCGAGGTGCGCAGCACCGAGGGCAAGGTAGAGGGCGCACTGGTGCTCAAGGGTAAATCATCATGATGGAAAAATTGCAGAGCTGGTGGCACGGCATCACAGCACGGGAACAGCGGTTGGTGGTCACGGGTGGCGCCCTGTTGCTGGTCGGTCTCTTCTACTGGAGCGCCTGGCAGCCCATCACCAACCGCATCGCGGAGCGGGAGCGGCAGGTGCAGAACCAGCAGCAGACCCTCGCCTGGCTCAAGGAGAAAGGTGAAGAGGTGCTGGCCATGCAGGGGGGCTCGGGTCGCCAGATCGATACCAGCGGCACCCTGGAAGGGGTGGTCAACCGCACCGCCTTCAACCACAAAATCAAGATTGCCCGACTACAACCCCAGGCGCAGGAGCTGCAAGTGTGGATCGACACGGTCCAGTTCGATGACTTGCTGCTCTGGCTCTCCACTCTGGTGGAGCAGCACGGCATTCAGGTTCAAATCATCGAGATCGCCCGCGAGGATCTGGCCCCGGGTCTGGTCAAGGTCAGACGTTTGCAGTTGAGTCGTCCACAATGAAAAAACGCATCCTGATTGCCAGCCTGTTTCTGGCCGCCTATCTGATCTTCCTGCTGGCCACCCTGCCCGCGGCACTGGTGGCTCGCCATCTGCCGCTGCCTGCCAACATTGCCAACCTGCTGAAACTGGAAGGGGTGAGCGGCACGCTCTGGAGTGGCCAGATTGCCCGACTGCAATATGCCAGCGAATCGGTAAACCAGCTGCGCTGGGATCTCAACGGCTGGTCGCTGCTGCGCTTCGCCCCCGAAGTGGCCATACGCTTTGGCGATCGCAACGGGCTCAATGGTCAGGGCGTTGTCGGCTGGAATGGCTCCGCCTTCGGCCGGGATCTGACCCTCAACGCCCCCGCCCCCTGGTTGCTGAGCCGGGTGCCGATGCGCCTGCCGATCCCGATCTCCGTCACCGGCCAGCTGCAGCTCAAGGTGGAGCAGTTTGCCCAAGGCAACCCCTGGTGTGACAACCTCTACGGCAACCTCGACTGGTACAACGCCAGCGCCGATACCCCGGCGGGCAAGCTGGATCTGGCCGACCCCGAGCTGAAACTCAGCTGCCTCGACTCCAAACTGGTGGCCGAACTCAAGCAGGGCTCGGATGCGGTGCAGACCATGGGTCGCCTCGAGCTGCAAGCCAATGGCCAATACCTGTTCCAGGGCACCCTGAAACCGGGCCCAGAACTGCCACCGCAGATGCAGCAAGGGCTCCCCTTCCTCGGCCAGCCCGACAGTCAGGGCCGCTTCCCCCTGCGCTATCAGGGGCGGATCTAAGCCATCATTCAAGGTGAAAATGGCTCAGGGACAACCCGAGCCATTTTCATCGTCCATGTGACGTGTCCGTTGAAATGCCAGATACGACAGATACAAAAAAGCCCAAGCGGGTGACCGCTTGGGCTTTCTCTTTGAATATGGCGGAGGAGGTGCCCGCCGCAATCAAGTCCAACACACTCCATCCATATCCAGAAAGTCATTTGCTATCAGTAAATTAGAAGTTAGCACTGTCCAATCCATCCCAATCACATATTACCACTGCGCATGCCTGGTGGCATACTGTGTGGCATATTCAATTTTCAAGGAGGTTACCTCATGGCAATCCTCACCGATACCAAAGCTCGTAGCATCAAGCCGGAAGATAAACCCCTTGCTCACGGTGGTGTTACAGGCTTGACGCTACACCCTTCTACCGTCAAGGGCAGAGGCAAGTGGGTATTCCGCTATGTCAGCCCACTGACAAAGAAACGGCGGAATGCAGGCCTCGGGACTTACCCCGAGATATCCATCGCTGACGCAGCTCGAGACGCACAGGCAATGCGGGAACAGCTGGCGAATAATCTGGATCCGCTAGAGGTCCGGCTGCAGGAGCAGAACAAGCCGAAGATCCCGACGTTGGAAGCATCTGCCAGATTGGTCTACGAAAGCTTGCTACCAGGCTGGAAGAACCCCAAACACGGTAAGCAATGGATCACCACATTGGAGCAATATGCCTTTCCTACCATTGGGGCTATCTCGATTGATGCGATTACCCCAGCTCATATCGCTTCCGTTCTGCAACCGATATGGCTGACGATCCCGGAAACGGCAAGCCGTGTTAAGCAACGCCTACACGCAGTCATGGCTTGGGCATGGGCTCACGGCTATACCTCTGCAAACCCGGT
>NZ_CAWNZT010000437.1:0-3879 GCF_963878965.1 Aeromonas sp. HMWF015
ACCCTGAGTCGTACCATCATCACCTCCGGCCTTACCTTTATCGTGGTGCTGGCGCTGCTGCTCAAGGGCGGTGCGCTGATCCACGGTTTTGCCGTGGCCATGGTGATCGGTGTGGCGTTCGGTACCTACTCCTCCATCTATGTGGCGAGTGCGTTTGCCATGTTCCTCGGCGTCAAGCGCGAGCACATGCTGCCAACCCAGGTAGAGAAAGAGGGTGCGGACCAACAGGAAATCCTGCCGTAACAGTGAAGAGCGCCTCATGGCGCTCTTTTCTTATCTCTGCGTGTCGTTTGCTGACGCACATGATTTAAACAACAGGAGTTTGTCATGCATCACAATCCCCGTTTTTTGGCGCTGGTTGACGGGATCCGCTCCCGCATCACCGAAACCGATGTTCACCAGATCAAGCGCTGGCAGGACGAAGGGCGCACGTTTCACCTGATCGACGTGCGGGAAGAGAGCGAGTGGGCCAAAGGCCATCTGCCCGGTGCCCGATATCTGGGTCGTGGCGTGATTGAGCGGGATATCGAGACCCAGTTCCCGGATCTTGAGATTGAGCTCTACCTCTATTGTGGTGGTGGTTTTCGCTCCATTCTGGCGGCGGACAACCTGCAACAGATGGGTTATCGCAAGGTGATCAGCATCGACGGCGGGTTTCGCGGTTGGTGCGATGCCGGATACCCTGTCGAATCCTGATTTATTTGAGGTAGAGGGGCACAGCTACATGACAAAGCGGCTGTTGACCTTTACCATATGCGGGGTCAAGCGTAAGCGTCGGAGTGTTCATTGAACGTCAGGAAAGGGATTGGATACCTCCTCGGTATCCTGTTGTTGCTTCCCATGTGGGGTTGCAGCAGTAGCAGTCAGGTTAACACCCCCAAGGTTCCCAAGCCGCAGCCTGCTTCACTGGTGTTGGCGACCCCCCTGCAGGTCTCCTACCAGAGTGAGCTGGCGCTCGCCCGACTCGGGCAGATGCTCAGTGAAATGGAACTGACCACCGAGCAACGGGCAGAGTTGTTCTATGAACGTGCCGTGGTGTTTGATCGGGTTGGTCTGCGTTCCCTCGCGCGGCTCGATTTCAACCGTGCCCTGCGGGAGAAACCGGATTTCGCCGAAGCCTACAACTTCATCGGCGTCTATCTGGTACAGCAGCAGAATTACGACGAAGCCTATGATGCGTTCGATTCCGCCCTCGAACTGGCGCCGGACTATGACTATGCCTATCTCAACCGTGGCATCGCCCTCTATTACGGCAACCGTCCCGAACTTGCTGCGGCCGATATGAAGCGTTTCTACGAGGCTCAGCCGGAAGACCCCTATCGGGTGATCTGGCTCTATCTGGCCGAGCAGAAACTCGACCCGTCGGCCGCCATGAGCCGGATGCGCGAGCGTCTCAACAAGTACGATGACGATGCCTGGAACTGGGACCTGGTTCGCCTCTATACCGGCGAGATCAACGCTTCCCAGCTGATGGGCAACGTGGTGAAAGGGGTGAAGGATAACCGGGAGCTTGCCGAGCGCCTGTGTGAAACCTACTTCTATCTGGGCAAGTTCGAGCTGGGCAAAGGCAACCGCAAGGAAGCCATCAGCTACTTCAAGCTGGCCTTATCCAACAACGTCTACGATTTTATCGAGCACCGCTATGCGCTGCTGGAGCTGGAGTTGATGGCGCGCAAACCCTTGCCGCCCGGTGCCCAGAGCGCTCGTAACAAGGGTGATCAGCCCTCCTGAACCGCTGCCAGATAGTGGTAAAAAAGGCCTCGCGATGAGGCCTTTTTGTTGGGCGAATGGCGGGTTTACTCCACCAGGCTCATGCCGGGGATCTGGCGCCAGTAGCCGTTGCAGTCGCTTCCTTGCTGCAAGGAGAGGGGAGCCTGGCCCTGCCGGTTGGCTTTGAAGCGGGCCACCATCTCCAGCGTCTCCATCCCTTGCGGTGAAAGTCTGACCACATCCACCAGACCTTCCATACCAGCCAGCTCGTTACCCAAGTTGTAGCAGTAACCGGACTGGGTCTGGATCCCGTTGAGATTGAACACCCGCTGCCCCTCGCGGCTGTTGGCCAGTCGTCCGGTGGGGTAGTTGATACAGGCGAGCTCGCAGTTGTCTTTCGGTTTGTCGAGGGAGCGGGCGGTGAAGCAGCGCGCCGAGTAGGCGAGCGGCAGATGGCCGTAGGCAAACACCTCCACCTCAAATTGGTTGCGCAGGGGGCCCAGATCCTGATTGAGCTGGATCAGCCAGTCACGGGAGAGTTCCACCGGCATGACCCAGCGTTTCATCCCCTGTTTAAGCAGCATGCGCAGCACATCGGCGTTATAGGCGTTGATGGCGGGGCCACAGACGAAGGGGATCCCTGCCTCCCAGGCGAGTTGCACCGTACCGAGATCGTTGGCTTCGACCATAAGATCGCCATTGTCGACCAGCCGCTTCACCTCCTTGAGTTCGGAGGGGGCGGAGATAAGGGCGAGGGTCGAGAGCACCACCTGCTTGCCGGAGCAGGCCATCTGACGGGCCAGCGCAATCCAGTCATCGACTTTGAGTTCGCGCCGCTTGCTGCAGACGGTCTCCCCCAGATAGATGATGTCGGCCTGACTGTCGGCAGCAGCATGGTAAAAGGCTTCGGTATCGGCTTTGGGCCAGTAGAAGAGCAGAGGCCCGAGAGAAAATTGCATGGGTGGACTCCTTATTGCCACTGACGATGGTAGGCGCCGAGGGTAGTCTGGCTACCTTCGGAGACGCGGGCGAGCTGGGCATCCCACTCAGCTTTGACCTGATAGGCCTCGGGATTGGCCTGATAGGCATCGATGGCTGCACGCCACACCCGGGTCACCTGCTCCACATAGGCTGGGCTGCGCTGGCGCCCTTCAATCTTGACCGACTGGATCCCGGTCTTGAACAGCTCGGGCAGGAGACCCAGGGTATTGAGACTGGTGGGCTCTTCCAGCGCGTGGTAGGTCTGGCCATCCACATCGAAGCGCCCCTTGCAGAGGGTCGGGTAACCAGCATTTTCGCCCGGGCCGTAGCGGTCGATCAGCACTTCGTTGAGCCGCGACTCGAGGCCATTCGGGGTCTCTTCCCAACGGACAAACTTGGCCGGTGAGCAGGCGCCTACGGTGTTGGGGCTCTCGCCAGTCATGTAGGAGGAGAGATAGCAGCGTCCCTCGGCCATGATGCAGAGGCTGCCAAAGGCGAATACCTCAAGGCCAACATCGGTCTCCCGGGCCAGCTGCTTGACCTGATGCATGGAGAGCACCCGGGGCAGCACCACCCGTGTGACATTGAATTGCTGCTGATAGAAGCGAATAGCGGCGGCATTGGTGGCGCTGGCCTGCACCGAGACATGGAGTTCCATCTCGGGGTAGTGGCGGCTGGCATATTCCAGCACGGCGAGGTCGGCGATGATTAACGCATCGGCGCCGAGGGCCACCCCGCGATCAACCGCCTGTTTCCATCGCGCATCGGCCCCGGGATGGGCAAAGGTATTGATGGCAATATGCAGCTTGCGACCATGTTGATGCACATAATCCACCGCCTTCTCCAGTTTGCTGTCGGTAAAGTTGAGACCGGCAAAGTGGCGGGCATTGGTGTCATCCTTGAAACCGATATAAACGGCATCGGCCCCGTTATCCACGGCGGTTTTCAGTGCCGGCAAACTGCCTGCCGGACAGAGTAATTCCATTGGTACGCTCCGAGAGTGCATATGAAGGGCAAACGAGCCCTGATTGTATGCAGCCATGCACTCCAGCTTTTTGACCTGAGGCAGCTTTGTGTGGCTTTACCCTTCTTGAGGTAACCCTGCACAAGTTTGATTTCCAACAGGATCTTGCCACTCTCCCTGTGTTTGAATGCGCAAAAAAGGGAGTCTATCGTGTTTCAACAACT
>NZ_CAWNZT010000438.1:0-6229 GCF_963878965.1 Aeromonas sp. HMWF015
CCCGCCACCTGCACGGCCTGGCCCTGATTCACATAGGCAGCCACAACAGCCAGCATGTTCACCTCGGGCAAGCTTGCTACGGCGGTGTCCATCGGCAGCAACAGCGGATCCAGCTGCTCGCGCGGCGGGATGCTCTCGGCCTTGGCCTGCTCGAAGATGCACTCTAGTTGCTCCAGGGTCAGCATCCGCTCGTACGGATAGCTGGCCACCTGGGTACGGCGCAACTGGGTCACGTGAGCGCCACAGCCCAGCACTTCACCCAGATCATCCACCAGAGAGCGGATGTAGGTGCCTTTGCTGCAGTGCACTTCAAGGCGCACTTCATCACCTTCAAAGCTCAGCAGTTTGAGCTCGAATACAGTGATGGGACGGGCTTCACGCTCGATCTCGATGCCTTCGCGGGCATATTCGTAGAGCGGACGGCCGTTGTGCTTGAGCGCGGAGTACATGGACGGCACCTGCATGATGGGGCCGCGGAACTGGTCCAGCGCCTCGATCAGGGTACCGACAGCAACGTTCACCGGACGGGTGGAGACCACCTCACCATCGGAGTCGCTGGTGTTGGTGCGCTCGCCCAGTTTGGCGGTCACCTCATAGCGTTTGTCCGCTTCCAGCAGATACTGGGAGAACTTGGTGGCCTCACCGAGGCAGATCGGCAGCATGCCGGTCGCCAGCGGATCCAGTGCGCCGGTGTGACCGGCCTTGGCGGCGTTGTAGATGCGCTTGACCTTCTGCAACACATCGTTGGAGGTCAGGCCGGTCGGCTTGTCCAGCAGCAGAATGCCGTGCACATCACGGCCCTTGAAACGACGTCTTCGGGTCATCTCAGGCTTTATCCTCAGTCGTGTCATCCGGTGCGGATTCAGCTTCTTCGTCACGGCCGGATTCGGCCATGCGACGCTTGTCTTCACGCACAGTGTTGGTCACCAGGTTGGAGAGACGCATCCCCTCGACCAGGGTCTGGTCGTAGTAGAAACGCAGCTCGGGCACCACGCGCAGACGCATGGCGCTGCCCAGCAGACTACGGATATATCCGGCTGCTTCGGTCAGACCCTGCAAGCCTTCCTTGATGCGCTCGGCATCATTTTCCAGCTGCAAGAAGGTGACGTAAATCTTGGCATAGTTGAGGTCACGGGACACTTCCACATCGGAAACGGTCACCATGCCGATGCGCGGGTCTTTCACCTCGCGCTGCAGGATCAGCGCAATTTCACGCTGGATCTGCTGTCCGACCCGACGGGTCCGGCTGAATTCTCTGGCCATATTCTATCCTGCGATAAAAGGGGGCCTCGGCCCCCTATTTTGTCTAACTCTCGGCTTACAGAGTCCGTTGGATTTCAACAGTCTCGTAAACTTCGATCTGGTCGCCTTCGCGCACGTCGTTGTAGTTCTTGACCGCGATACCACACTCGTAGCCGTTGCGAACTTCGTTGACGTCATCCTTGAAGCGGCGCAGGGATTCCAGCTCGCCTTCATAGATGACCACGTTGTCACGCAGAACGCGGATACGGTTGGAACGCTTGACCACACCTTCGGTAACCATACAGCCGGCAACGGCGCCGAACTTCGGAGACTTGAAGACGCTACGCACTTCAGCCAGACCGATGATTTCCTGACGATACTCAGGGGCCAGCTTGCCGCTCATGGCCTGCTTCACTTCGTCGATCAGGTCATAGATGACGGAGTAGTAACGCAGATCCAGGCTCTCGGATTCGATGACCTTGCGCGCAGATGCGTCGGCACGGACGTTGAAACCAACCAGGATGGCGCTGGAAGCAGCAGCCAGGGTCGCGTCGGTTTCGGTGATACCACCTACGCCGGAACCCACGATCTTCACCTTCACTTCGTCGGTGGAGAGTTTGACCAGCGCATCGCAGATCGCTTCCACAGAACCTTGTACGTCGGCCTTGATCACCACGTTCACTTCGGACACTTCGCCCTCGGTCATGTTGGCGAACATGTTTTCCAGCTTGGCCTTCTGCTGGCGAGCCAGCTTGACTTCGCGGAACTTGCCCTGACGATAGAGCGCCACTTCACGGGCTTTCTTCTCGTCACGGACAACTGTGGCTTCGTCACCGGCAGAGGGAACGCCGGACAGACCCAGAATTTCCACCGGCAGGGACGGACCCGCTTCCTTGATCTCGCGACCCAGTTCGTCACGCATGGCGCGAACACGGCCGTACTCGAGACCACACAGAACGATGTCGCCCTGACGCAGAGTACCTTCTTGTACCAGTACGGTCGCAACCGGACCACGACCTTTATCCAGGAAGGATTCGATCACCACGCCGTTGGCCATGCCATCAACCACCGCTTTCAGCTCCAGTACTTCGGCCTGGATCAGGATGGCTTCCAGCAGGTCGTCGATGCCTTCGCCAGACTTGGCGGACACGTGCACGAACTGGCAGTCTCCACCCCAATCTTCGGACATGACGTTGTAACGGGCCAGTTCGGTCTTGACGCGATCCGGATCCGCTTCCGGCTTGTCGATCTTGTTGACCGCAACAACCAGCGGCACACCGGCCGCCTTGGCGTGCTGGATAGCTTCGATGGTTTGCGGCATCACGCCGTCGTCAGCTGCAACAACCAGAACAACGATATCGGTCGCCTTGGCACCACGAGCACGCATGGAGGTAAACGCCGCGTGACCCGGGGTATCCAGGAAGGTGATCATGCCACTGTCGGTCTGGACGTGGTAAGCACCGATATGCTGGGTAATACCACCGGCTTCGCCAGCAGCAACCTTGGCTTTACGAATGTAGTCGAGCAGCGAGGTCTTACCGTGGTCAACGTGACCCATGATGGTCACGACCGGTGCGCGCGGCTTGGCTTCGGAGGTCTCGTCACGATCGGACAGTACCGCCTCTTCCAGCTCGTTCTCACGACGCAACACAACCTTGTGACCCATCTCCTCGGCGACCAGCTGAGCGGTCTCCTGATCGATCACCTGGTTGATGGTGGCCATGGCACCCATCTTCATCATCACCTTGATGACTTCAACGCCCTTGACGGCCATCTTGTTGGCCAGCTCGGCCACAGTGATGGTCTCGCCGATGACGACGTCGCGGTTCACCACGGCAGCCGGCTTGTTGAAGCCGTGCTTCATGGCGTTCGGCATGGCGACCTTGCCGCGCTTGCCTTTGCGGGCACGCGGGTTGCGAGAGTCGCGATCATCTTCACGACGACCGGCTTTCTTCGGTGCCTTGGCAGCTGCGGCAGTGCGGCGGCTGGTCTCTTCTTTCCGATCCAACTCGTCTTCTGCGGCTTGCGCATGCTTGTTGGTGGTCAGATGGTAGTCGCTGCTCTCTTTGGCGCGAGCGGCCTCTTCTTCAGCCCAGCGGGCTGCGTTCTGTTCCGCCATGAGACGAGCCTCTTCGGCTTTCTTCGCGGCGAGTTCTTCAGCTTTTTTCAAAGCTGTTTGTTCCTGTTGGCGCTTCAGTTCTTCTGCTTCGCGCTTGGCCATCTTTTCTGCCTCTTGCTGAGCTGTGCTACTGGCTGCTTTGGCGGGCTGTGAAGCCTGTCGAGCCTTTGATTGTGCCTCGATCCGCGCCTTTTCCTCAGCTTCACGACGAGCCTGCTCAGCCTCACGGCGAGCCTTCTCTTCAGCTTCGAGGCGAGCCTTCTCTTCGGCCTCGCGACGAGCTTTTTCTTCTGCTTCCAAACGCGCTGTTTCCTCGGCTTCCGCCTGACGCTGTTCATCTTCCAGCGCCGAGCGTCTTACATAGGTGCGAGACTTGCGCACTTCTACCTGCACTTCCTTGTTCTTGCCGCCAGTCCCCTGAACACTGATGGTGCTCTTGGTCTTGCGCTGCAAGGTCATGCGGGCAGGAGCGGCGACCTCGTCACCTCCATGCTGTTTCTTCAGGTGTGCCAGCAGAGCCTGTTTCTCAGACTCGCTGACCATGTCGTCGGCCTTGCTCTTGCTGATACCGGCATCGACAAACTGCTGGAGAAGACGATCAACCGGTGTGTCGATGTCAGTGGCAAGTTGTTTGACTGATACTTCTGCCATTCATTTTCCTCCGTTTGATCTTACTCGGACTGCTCTTCTCCGAACCAACAGATATTGCGAGCAGCCATAATGAGCTCACCTGCCTTCTCGGCAGTCAGCCCTTCAATATCAGCAAGGTCATCGATACCTTGCTCAGCCAAATCTTCCAGGGTGCCAACGCCACGGCCCGCCAGAGCGTAAGCCAGTTCGCGGCTCAGACCGTTCAGATTGAGCAGCTCTTCGGACGGCTCAACGCCATCGAAAGACTCTTCTTTGGCCAGTGCCTTGGTAGTCAGGGCATCTTTGGCGCGCTTGCGCAGCTCTTCGACCATGTCTTCATCCAGACCGTCGATAGCCAGCAGCTCGTTGACCGGTACAAAGGCGATCTCTTCCAGGGTAGAGAAGCCCTCTTCCATCAGCAGACCGGCGAAATCGTCGTCGATGTCCAGGGTGCTGGTGAACAGGTTCATGATGCGGTCGTTTTCGGCCTGGTGCTTGGCACGCATGTCCTCAACGGTCATCACGTTCAGCTCCCAACCGGTCAGCTGGGAGGCCAGACGCACGTTCTGACCATTGCGACCGATGGCCTGAGCCAGGTTGGCAGCTTCCACGGCGATATCCATGGTGTGGTTGTCTTCATCAACTATGATGGAGGCCACATCGGCAGGTGCCATGGCATTGATCACGTACTGGGCCGGGTTGTCATCGTACAGCACGATGTCGGCACGCTCACCGCTCAGCTCGGCGGAGACAGCTTGCACACGGGCACCACGCATACCGATACAGGCACCGATCGGGTCGATACGACGATCGTTGGTCTTCACCGCGATCTTGGCGCGGGAACCCGGATCACGGGCAGCGCCCATGATTTCGATCATCTCTTCACCGATCTCCGGTACTTCGATACGGAACAGCTCTTTCAGGAAGTCCGGGCTGGAACGGCTGACAAACAGCTGGGAACCACGGGCTTCCGGGCGTACTGCGTAGAGCAGGCCACGGACACGGTCGCCCGGGCGGAAGGTTTCACGCGGCAGCATGTCATCACGGAAGATCACGGCTTCAGCATTGCTGCCCAGATCCAGGATGACGTTGTCGCGGTTGCTCTTCTTGACCACACCACTGATGATGGTGCCTTCTTTATCTTTAAACTGATCAACTACTTGTGAACGCTCGGCTTCGCGCACTTTTTGCACGATAACCTGCTTGGCGGTCTGGGTAGTGATACGGTCGAAGGTCACAGAGTCGATCTGGTCTTCAACATACTCACCGATCTGGATCTCCGGCTGATCAATCTGCGCCGCTTCCAGGGTGATTTCAGCATAGGGGTTCTCCATCGCGGCTTGATCCGCAATGACTACCCAGCGGCGATAAGTGTCGTAGTCACCGGTCTTGCGATCGATTTCGACCCGAACTTCAATCTCGCCTTCATATTTCTTCTTGGTCGCAGTCGCCAGTGCGGTTTCCAGAGCCTGGAAGATCTTCTCGCGGGGTACCGCTTTCTCGTTGGATACTGCGTCAACGACCAGCAAAATCTCTTTATTCATATCCGATAGCCTCGTTAACCAAAGTTCGGCACTATGTTCGCTTTTTGGATATTGGTGAAAGCCAACACGTCGTCCTTACCATCTACTGTCAGGGTGATCATGTCGCCTTGCACAGCTTTGATTACGCCTTTGAACTTGCGGCGGTTGTTTGTTGCCATCCGAAGCGTTACCGCCGCCTCTTGGCCAACGTATTTTTCGAAATGGGCAACCTTGAACAGGGGACGATCCAGGCCTGGGGAGGACACCTCGAGGTAGTACTCCTCGGTGATGGGATCTTCGACGTCCATGATGGCGCCAACCTGATGGCTGACCTCAGCACAGTTCTCGACAGTCACACCCTGCTCGCCGTCGATATAGACACGCAAGGTGGAGTGTTTACCCGCACGGATAAACTCAATACCCCAAAGTTCAAAACCCAAGGCAACGACCGGAGCCTCGAGCAGATCGGTCAAACGTTGTTCCAACGTAGCCAAAGTCACCCTCCGAAAAACAAAAAAAGGGCATAAAGCCCAGATAGATATCGATTCAGAGTAAATTGCACATAACAAAAAGCCCCGATGTCAAATCGGGGCTTGGCGCTTTACCCTGATTGTCGCCTCGCAGCGACCGCCTTCCTGAGCGTAGGAAATGCGTGAAATTTGGTTGCGGGGGCCGGATTTGAACCGACGACCTTCGGGTTATGAGCCCGACGAGC
>NZ_CAWNZT010000439.1:0-4889 GCF_963878965.1 Aeromonas sp. HMWF015
GCTGCGCAGCAATTGAGCCTCACGCCGATTACGGATGCCGCCCCAACCCTGCAGATCGCCCCGCTATCTGCGGCCGATGCGTTGCAGCAGGCTGCGCAACCCGTGCTGGCCGCCCGTGGCAGCCAGCTGTTGCTGGAGTTTGCCATCCACGCCGCCACCGACGATCCGGCCCCCTTGCTGGTGATCCAGCCCCCCGAGCAGGCAGGATCGCCGCTGGCGCTGACCCCCTATTACGGCAAGTGGCATCTGGTTCGCCCGCAGGCGAGCGGCACCCTGCTGGCTCCCTCGGATCAGGAGTTGGTCGAGGGGATCGCCGGGCTCACCCTGCTGGCAGACGTACCTCGGCGTCTGGTGCTGCAGATCACCATCCCCCGCGATGCGCCGGCGGGGCGCTATCTCGGCAATATTCAGCTGCTCAGCCAACAGCAACTGGTGCAGTTACCGCTGACTATCGAGGTGCTGCCGATGACTCTGCCCGCGGCCAGCAAGCCGATCGGCATCTATGTCGAAGCGCCCCCCTATCTGAACTGGCTGAGCCCCAACCCCGAGGCGTTAAAAGAGCAGATCGCCGAGGCCAGCCGCTGCGATCTGCAGCGGCTTGCCAAACTCGGGATCAGCGGCCTCTCGCCCGCCCTGCCACAAGATGAGGCGGGGATGCGGGAGGTCATGGGAGAGGCGGTGGGGCTCGGTTTTGTGCCGCCCCTGCTGGCCTATACCCCGCTCAAGCGCTGGGGGAGTGACCCTGCCAGCCAGCTTGATCAGTGGCAGGCGCGGCAACAGGGGCTGACCGCCAGCGGCTTGCCGCCGCTGGCATGGAGCCTGTTTGATGAGCCCGATCTTGCCACCCTGCCAGCCATCACCAGCCTGGCGCGGGAGATGAAACGGCGGGATCCGGCGGTGATCCGCGCGGGTCACTTCAATCATCCGGGTCAGGTTGGTCTGCTGGCAGAGGTGGAGATTGCCCTGATCAACGCAGGCTTTGGCGCCGACAAGGCCGATGTGGCGCGGGTACGCCAGCACAAGGTCACCCCCTGGTTTTACAATCTGGGCACCCCGAGAGCCGCCGGGTTCTATCTGTGGCATAGCGGCGCCGAGGGCTATTTGCAGTGGCATGGCCGCATGCCCACCGCCCTGCCCTATGACCCCACCGATGGGCGGGAGAGCGACTTTATGCTGCTCGGCCCGCAAGCCTGCGAGGCACACCGCCTCTCTCACAATCTGTTGCTGTTGCAGCAAGCCATCGAAGATCTGCGCTGGCTCGCCTGGCTGGAGCTGGAGGCCCGCTATCAGGTGGAGGCCGCCCTGCTACTGGAGCGCCTGCGCGATCAGCTGCCGACCCGCTGGCAGGTGGCAGAGCAACTGCCCTCTGCCGCCTGGATCCAGTGGCGCCGCGAGATTGAACAACTGGCCAAGGGATTGAAAACATTGCAAACTGGTGCCAACTCATCCTCCTGAAGTGACTGCGTATGGCCAACCAGATTCCCCGCTCCACAGCCAAAGACAGCGCCCTGCACCGCCTGTTGCCTCTGATGCTGCCGCTGCTGCTCCTCACCGGTTGCGCCCGTCAGGTGCCGGTCAATGAGACCCTGCCGATCCTCAACCAGTTGCGGGAACAGCAAATGGCCGAACAGCCCCAGCTGCAACTGCAGTACCAGCAAGCGGAGACACAACTGCCAGCGGATCAGGAGCAGCTGCTGCATCAGTTTTTAGGACGCAAGGATCCGGCCCGGATTGCGCTGGTAAGCGGCCCCGGGCTGCAAACCGACATGCTGGAGAGTGCGCGGATAGCGAGCGTGCGGCTAACCGCACTCACCCGCTTGCTGGGCTCTCGCGCCATTGAGCTGGAGCCCCGCTATGACCCCATGCTGGCCCCCAATACCTTGCTGATCCGCATTCTGCCAAACGGTGAACCGGGGTCGGTCACCCCAGCGGCGGCGCAATAAGGTCAATGCAAGAAGTCGGCAAAGCCACCCGATAGAGGGGATAAGGGGCCAGCCCCCACAATTTGCGCCACCCCTGGGTCAGACGGTAAGAGAGCAGCGGCGGGCTCTGGTGCAGCTCGCCTAAAAACATCACCCCTTGGCTCATCCCTTCACCCGCCAGCGTCACTGACATCGCCTCGCTATCCGGCGCCACCAGCATGGCCTGCAGCAGACCATCACAGCGGGGATGGGCCAGCTGATAGCTGACATAGGTGCCGCCCAATACCGGCGTAGCCACCCGCAAGCGCCAGCCCATCTGGACCAGCTCCAGCAGCATCGGCTTGGCCCCCTCATTGATCGTCCGGTTCTGATAACGCCAGCCCATGGCGGCAGCACTGAGCAGCGCCACCAGCAACAGCAACAGATATCCCCTAGATAGATGCATCACGGCGCCCCCGGATAAAGAGGATGGTCATCACCAACAACATGATGGCCCACTGGTAGAGCTGGGCCAGCGAGCCGGTATGCAGCCAGCCATACCAGCGCAGATCCAGGCTCATCAGCACCAACCGCAGCTGATTGGCCCCGATATAGAGCAGGCAAACCAGCAGCAACATGGGCCACTGCCGGTAGAGGGGGCGCTCAGGCGCCAGCCAGCAGCAGGAGACCAGCCAGGAGAGCACCACCAGATAGAGTTGAGAAAACGAGGAGCACCCCTTGAGCACGATCAGGGCATGACCCCCCAACCGCTCGATGCGATTGCCATCAAGGCGAGTCTCCCAGCCCAGCAGCTGCAACCACTGGCCTACCCCCCAGGCATCGAGGGCCAGCACAGGGCCGGAGAGCAGGGCAAACACCTGCTGCCCCCACAACACCGCCACGGTAAAGGCGAGCACAATCTGCAACACCGCCCGCTCATCGCCACTCTGATGACGGCGCCATAGCGAGGCCACCAACAGCAGACAGGCCAGCGCCTTGCAACTGGCGCTGGGGATCAGGATCAGCAGGATAAAGAGGGCGAGCGCCAGTGGATGCGGACGCCAGCTCGGTGCAACCCGCGATGCAATTTGCCACCAGATAGCAATCAGCAACACCACCAGCAGGTTGAAGTGGCCCATATTGAGCCACACCATGCCCCACTGATTGGCCAAACCAAGTAGCAGCCAGTTGGGTGCCCACTGCCAGGGACGGATCTCCATCGCAACTCCTGCCGGTTATCAGCGCTTTTGACCTCTGTCGCAAGTTCTCGCAAGTTCCATGCCTGCCCGGCCTCACCCGGATCAAGCCAAGTCAGAGGATGCAACAAAGCTGGCACGCTTTATTCATTCCCCCTGCTGGCACTAGCGCCAAGGAGAAGGAGTGGGCAATGAAACTCAAACCGTTGGCAGGGCTGCTGGGGATGTTGTTGGTCACCTCCCCCGCATACGCCTTGACCGAAGTCGATACCGAACTGCAACTGCTGATGGATGTGTCGGGCAGCGTCAGTTCATCGGAATTCAATCTGCAATTACAGGGCTATGTGGACGCCTTTTACAGTCAGGATGTACAGAGCGCCATCCTCGACACCAGTGGCGACAAGCTGGGGTCAATCGCCGTGCAGATGGTGATGTGGAGCGGCTCGACCCAGCAGAGCGTGATGACTGACTGGTTCCACCTCTACGACATGACCTCCATCAACAACTTCGCCGCCACCCTGGATGCCCTGGTCCGCCCCTATGCGGGGATGACGGCCCCCGGTTCGGCGATGGCCTTTGGTGCCCAGCAGTTTGATACCAACAACTTCACCGCCGCCCGCCAGGTGATGGATGTGTCGGGTGACGGTATCCAGAACAACGGGCTGGATACCTCTACCGTGCGGGATCAACTGCTCGCCTCAGGCATCGATACCATCAACGGCATCACCATAGGTCAGGACTATGCCGATGGGGTGTTGCAAGAGTGGTATGTGGAGAACGTGGCGGGCGGTCAGGATGCATTTGTGATCAATGCCACCACCTTCGCCGACTTTGGCAATGCGCTGGAGCTCAAACTGGCGGCCGAAATTGAGGGGGGCATTATTCCGGAAGGTGCACTGGCCGCCCCCATCGAGGAGATCCCGCTGGCCGCCCAGCTGCTGCTCGGTATGCCGCTACTGCTGGCCTGGCGCTATCAACGCCGTAATCAGGGACGCCTGCAGCCCGCCAACGGCTGATTTATCACCCCGTGTGTCGCGATTAGGGAGCTATGGCTCCCTGATTTATTTGCCCACTACATATCTTTGGACAATTTATATTTCTTAGTCATTTTTTCCCTAGAGCCTAACACCGCGTAAGGTGTGAGTAAAGCAATAAAGAAGCCTTAGCAAACCACTTTAAACACAGAAAATAACGAATGGGAAAAATACCACGCGTTACGAATCACTCTTAGACACCTTGTTATGTCTTTGCCAACGTTTAACTCTAAGTGGCATAGTTACCCACCAATATACCTTGAGTGCTTTTTCATTTGCCATAACATTTAGTACAAACTTGTTCCATAGTTTCTTTATTCCACCCCAAAAACCTACGTATGTATTCGAGTAAGTTATAAACGCAAATGGTCCAGCCAAAGTGTAAATAAGCGAATGTCTCATTTCACTAAATTCTAACTCTAGAAAGTCTAAGTTCCATACGTGGTTCCACTTTCTACTCCATGTGCTATTTAAAAACTCTGTGTAAGTCGGAAAACCAAAATTATCATGTACTTCCTTAATTACTCCACCTTCACCATAAAACATCCCTGACAATGTAATCTCACTATATGCAGTATAAATCCCACCGTCATCAATAGCTATATCTTTTAAAGGTATTGACGGCAAGCTAGCTATAACAACCTGGTACTCAGAAATCAATTCAAGATCTATTTTATTTTGATAACAAACGTTTCCAGAGAAAGCTTTTACATATCCAGAAAAACGATTATAAACATTACCTTTATCAGTCTTAAAAT
>NZ_CAWNZT010000440.1:0-8806 GCF_963878965.1 Aeromonas sp. HMWF015
CGTCTCTATCACCCGGAGAAGGGGGCGCCGACCACCTGGATCTACACCGTGATGCGCAACCAGTGCTTCGACATGCTGCGCCGTCGTCGCGCCAGCAAGGAGGATCTCTGTGCCGAGGAGCTGTGGCCGGTGCTGGAGTTTCAGGCCGAAGAGGAGCACCTGAGCGGTGGTGAGGATGCGGTGCTGACTCGTCAGATGGCCCACTATCTGGGCACCCTGCCGGAGCCGCAACAGCAGGTGGTGCGCGGCATCTATCTGCAGGAGTTCTCCCAGCAGGAGCTGGCGGAGCGACTCGGCGTGCCGCTCGGCACCATCAAGTCCCGCCTCCGGCTGGCGTTACAGAAATTGAAAGAGCAAGTGGAGCAAGGCCATGATTAAAGCCCATCCGACCGACCCTATGCTGCGTGCCTTCGCCGCCGACGAGCTCCCTCTGCCGCTGGCGGTGGGGCTCTCCGCTCACTGTGAACTCTGCCCCGATTGTGCTGCCCGACTGAAGACATTCGAAGAGGAGCTGGCGCAGCAATATCTTGCCTCGCCAGCAGAGCCCGAGCTGGCCTCCCGCGATGAAGTGGGACTGGACGCCGGATTCGACGCCATGCTGGCGGATATTCTGGCGCAGCCGCTGGCAGAGCCCCTCTCCGAGCCAACACATGACCAGCCCCGAGCCCAGCCCGGCGAGCTGGAGGTGGCCGGTCACGCCTACCGCTTGCCGCGGGTGCTGGCCCGCTACCGTTCGCCCAAGTGGCGCCATATCGGGGTCATTCGTCAACAGAGTTTGCCGCTGGACGAGATGGGGGCGCGAGCCAGCTTGCTCCATATCGAAGCGGGCGGTCGCATCCCCGAGCACACCCATCAGGGCTATGAGCTGACCTTGCTGCTGGCTGGTAACATTCAGGATGGCGATACCCTTTACAAGGCGGGAGATTTCATCTGGCGCGATGCCAGCCACTCCCACAGCCCGCATACGCCGGACGGTTGCCTCTGCTACACGGTGCAGGATGCGCCGGTGCAGTTCACCAAGGGGCTGTCGCGGCTGCTGAACGGTATCAGCCAGCACCTCTACTGAGCACCATGACGCCATAGAAAAAGGGACCGGATAGGTCCCTTTTGTCATTTCATTGCAGGCTGCCGGTCAGGCGACAAACACCAGATAGACGGCGAATGCCACGATAAAGCGGTAGATGGCGAACGGGATGAAGTCGATGCGGCGGATCAATGTCAGGAAGGTCTTGATCGCAAACATCGCTACCACGAAGGCGGTGATAAAGCCCACTGCAAACATCGGGAAGTCGGCCATCGAGAGGAAATCGCGGCTCTTGTAGAGATCCAGCCCACTGGCCGCAACCATCATGGGCACTGCCATGATGAAGGAGAACTCGGCGGCGGCGTGACGGCTGATCCCCATCAGCATGCCACCACTGATGGTGGCGCCGGAGCGGGAGAAGCCGGGCCACAGGGCCAGACACTGGAACAGACCGATGCCGAACGCCTGCTTGTAGCTGATGTCATCCAGGGTTTCGGCTGTGACGGCCGGGCGGAACTTCTCGGCGATGATCAGCAGGATGCCCCCCGCGACCAGCGCGTACATGACGGTCTGCGGACCAAACAGGTTGGCCTTGATCCAGCTGTGGATGGCCAGACCGACCACGATGGCGGGCATCATGCCGAGGATGACGTGGATCAGCGACAGGGTGGCGTGATCCCGGGACGGCTTCTGGCCAAAGTGGATGCCAATCAGGCCAAACAGGCGACGCCAGAAGACGGCGACCACGGCGAGGATGGAGCCAAGCTGGATCACCACTTCGAAAGTGGCAGCCTTGGGCCCTTCAAAGCCCAGCAGATGGCCGACGATAATCATGTGGCCGGTGGAGGAGACGGGGAGGAACTCGGTCAGCCCCTCGACGACGCCCAGAATAAAGGCGACCAGCAGGCTATAAGTGTCAGTCATCGAACAAACAATCCTTAACTTCGTTGATGTAAAAACGCCCCGAAAGGGTCTCGGGGCGGCATATCTTGCTCGATTGTGACTGCTGAGGCTATGTAAAAATCATGAATTCTTTAAGTTAGTCGCGGATAAAGCGGTAGCGGGTCTGGTGGTGATAACGCCCGCCCGGCAGCAGCCAGGGGTTGCCCAGCTCGGGGCGATTGGGGCTGTCCGGTAGCTGTTGCGCCTCAAGACAGAAGCCGTCGTGATCCCGGTGCGACAGGCCGCTGCGGTTCGGGGTATTGGCCAGCCAGTTGCCGGTGTAAAACTGCAGCGAGGGTTGGTTGGTGTAGACCTCCATCGCCAGCTGCCTGTCCCCTGATACCACGCGAGCAGCCCACACTTGCGTTGGGCCGTTGAGCACAAAGGCATGATCGTACCCCTTGGCTTGTTGCTGCTGGGGATGACTCAGCCAATCCTGCCCGACAAGGCGCTCTTGGCGCAGATCGAATGGCCCCTCCACCGGAGTGATGGTGATCGGCAAACCGTTCGGGTCGGTCGGCAGGAAGTGGTCGGCATTGATGCTGATGAGGTGGTCACGGACATCGCCGCCATCAGTTTGCCCATCGAGATTGAAGTAGGCGTGGCTGGTGAGGCTGACCGGCGTAGCGGCATCTGTGCTGGCGATGAAATCCACCACCAGATCGTTCTGCTCCAGCCGGTACTCCAGGGTGACCCGCAGATTGCCGGGAAAGCCCTGATCCCCCGCTCGGGAGAGCAGCGCCAGCTTGACCCGATCTGCTTCCAGTTCCTTGATCTGCCAACGCTGACGATGAAAGCCTGCTTGCCCGCCGTGCAGACAGTTGGGTGCCTGATTGGCATTCAGCGGCCAGCGCTGTCCATCACGCACCAGCTCGGCACCGCCGATGCGGTTGGCGAAACGCCCGGCCACCGCACCCAGCCACACCTGCTGGGTGGGATAGGCGTCGTCGGCACAGCCCAGCAGCACTTCACGCCGTTTGCCCGCCACCAGCAGGGTGAGGGAGGTGAGGGTTGCGCCGAAGTCGAGGCTGCGCAGGCGCAGCCCCTCCTCGTTTTCCAGTTCGAATGGCGTCATGGCACTGCTCATAGCTTGCCTGCACCGGCGCTGGCAGAGCAGACGTAGCAGTCAGCCTTGAGGCCAAAGCGCGTCGGATACTCGGCTTCAACTGCGGCGATCACCTCGGCCACCTTCTCGGGGCGCAGCAGGGCAACCACGCAGCCGCCGAAGCCGCCGCCAGTCATCCGCACGCCGCCTTCGGTGCCGATTCTTGCCTTGATGATCTCCACCAGACCATCGATGGCGGGCACTGTGATCTCGAAGTCGTCGCGCATGGCGGCGTGTGATTCGGCCATCAGCTCGCCGAGTCGGGTCAGATCGTGGCTCGCCAGTGCATCGGCCGCCGCTAGAGTGCGGGCATTTTCCCCAACGATGTGGCGAGCACGACGATAGCAGGCCTCATCCAGCCCGGCCTTGCCCGCTTCCAGTCCGGTCAGATCGAGATCGCGCAGCGCCTTGACTCCGTAGTGACGGGCTGCGGCCTCGCACTGCTGACGGCGGGTGTTGTATTCGCTGTCCACCAGACCGCGGCGCACGTTGGAGTTGACTATCAGCACCGCCAGATCGCTGGGCATCGGGATGAGGCGGGTCTCCAGCGAGCGGCAGTCGAGCAGCAGGGCATGATCGGTTTTGCCGCTGGCGGAGATCATCTGATCCATGATGCCGCAGTTGCAGCCGACGAACTTGTTCTCCGCCTGCTGACCGTTGAGGGCGATCTCGGCCTGGCTGATGTCGAGCCCCAGCGCCTCTTTGAAGGCCTGACCGATGGCCACTTCCAGCGAGGCAGAGGAGGAGAGCCCCGCCCCCTGCGGCACGTTGCCGGAGACCACCAGATCGAGGCCGCGCAGGGCATAACCGCGCTCCTGCAGATACTTCACCACGCCGCGGATGTAGTCGCTCCAGCGTTGGCTGGGGTGGTGCTCGATGGGCTGGTCGAGGTCGAACTGGTCGCGCTGGTTGTCGTAGTCGGCGGCGATCACCTGCACTTGTCGGTCATCTCGCAGGCCGATGGCAACGCAGGTCTCGTAGTCGATGGCGCAGGGCAGCACGAAGCCGTCGTTGTAGTCGGTATGTTCACCGATGAGGTTGACGCGGCCGGGGGCGCGCACCAGCAGATCGGGCGCTTTGGCAAATTGCTCGGCAAAAACGGTGCTGACGCGTTGGCTGGGGGTCATAGGGCCTCCTCATTGGTGTGGCTGGTCTGGGTGTAGTGAACGGGGCTCAGGGCACGCAGCCGCTCGGCAGCCTGCTCGGGGGTAAGGTCGCGCTGGGTTTCGGCCAGCATCTCGAAGCCGACCATAAATTTGCGCACGGTGGCGGAGCGCAGCAGCGGCGGATAGAAGTGGGCATGCAGTTGCCACGCCTCGGGGCAATCCGATTTTGGCGGTGCAAAGTGCCAGCCCATGGAGTAGGGGAAGCTGCACTCGAACAGGTTGTCGTAGCGGCTGGTGAGCTCCTTGAGCGCCACCGCCAGATCCTGTTGCTGGGCCTTGGTCAGATTGAGCATGGAGGGGACGTGCGCCTTGGGCAGCAGCAGGGTTTCGAACGGCCAGGCGGCCCAGAAGGGGACGACGGCAAGCCAGTGCTCGGTCTCTACCACGATGCGAGAGCGATCCGCCAGCTCCCGCTCCACATACTCCAGCAGCATGGGGCGGCCATGCTCGGCCAGCCAGTCACGCTGGTGCTGCTCTTCGCGGGCGATCTCGTTGGGCAGGAAGTCGCTGCCCCAGATCTGGCCGTGGGGGTGCGGGTTGGAGCAGCCCATGACGGCCCCTTTGTTTTCAAATACCTGCACCCACTCCCACTGGGCTGACAGCTCGGCGACCTGATCCATCCAGGTGGTGATCACCCCCTCGATGGCGGGCAGCGGCAGCTCGGGCAGGGTCTTGCCGTGATCCGGTGAGAAGCAGATGACCCGGCTGGTGCCGCGGGCGGCTTCCAGTTTCAGCAGGGGATCGCTGGCGCTATCGGCGGCCGGGGTATCCTGCATCAGGGCGGCGAAGTCGTTGGTAAAGACGAAGGTGCCCTGATAGTCGGGGTTGATGTCGCCGGTGACCCGGGTGTTGCCGGCACAGAGGAAGCAGTCGGGATCGTGGGCCTGTTTGGGGGCCTGACTCACCTTCTCCATCTGTCCCTGCCAGGGGCGTTTGGCCCGGTGGGGGGAGACCAGCACATACTGGCCGGTCAGCGGGTTGAAGCGGCGATGGGGATGATCGACGGGGTTGAACATCATCTCTCCTGAATAAGATATGGAAAATTAAAGTCGTTTATTAACGGGGAGCAGGCGGGCCTACTCCTCGTAACCGTTCGGATTGGCGGATTGCCAGCGCCAGCTGTCGGCGCACATAGCGTCTATGTCCCGGGTCGCCTGCCAGCCCAGCTCACGCTGCGCCTTGGCCGGATCGGCCCAGCAGGCGGCGATGTCGCCCGGGCGGTGCGGTTCGATGCGAAATGGCAGCGGCTTGCCACAGGCGGCAGAGAAGGCGGCGACCAGCTGCAACACGCTCTGGCCCTGACCTGTGCCCAGGTTGTAGGTGTGCACGCCACCCTTGTCGGCGCAGTGTTGCAGTGCCTTGACATGCCCCTCGGCGAGATCCATCACGTGGATGTAGTCGCGCACGCCGGTGCCGTCCGGGGTGGGGTAATCGTTTCCAAAGACAGACAAGCAGTCGCGACGGCCGATGGCCACCTGGGTGATATAGGGCATCAGGTTGTTGGGGATCCCTTGCGGGTCTTCACCCATGGTGCCCGATTCGTGGGCGCCGACCGGATTGAAGTAGCGCAGCAGGGTCATGCTCCAGTGGGGCTCGGCCAGCTGCAGATCTTCGAGGATCTCCTCGATGATCAGCTTGGATCGCCCGTAAGGGTTGGTGGCGCTGCGAGGGAAATCCTCGCGGATCGGCAGGCTGGCGGGATCGCCATAGACGGTGGCCGAGGAGCTGAACACCAGATTGTGCACCCCGGCCCGCTTCATCGCCTGTAACAGGGTGAGGGTGCCGCCAAGGTTGTTCTCGTAGTAATCCAGTGGAATGCGGGTCGACTCGCCGACCGCCTTGAGGGCGGCAAAGTGGATCACTGCATCGATCTGTTGCTCGGTGAAGATCCGGTCCAGCAGGGCGGCATCGCGAATATCTCCTTGATAGAACATGGGTTGCTGGCCGCTGATAGCCGCGACTCGAGTCAATACGCTGCGCTTGCTGTTGCAGAGGTTGTCGACCACCACGGGATTCATACCTGCCGCTTGCAGGGCCAGACAGGTGTGGCTGCCGATATATCCGCAACCGCCGGTGACCAGAACGTTCATCTTGCTCTCCACTGAAAAGTGTCTGGAAGCAGTCTAGCCGAGGGTGTGGCGACCAAACTGTGAGCTTGCTTGCAAAACAGTGTAAACGATTACACTGTTTTTATGGTCATCCTGACGGCAGATATACGTTTCACCCCTGTTTTCAATGGGTTTGCTGGGTATAATGGCGCTCTATTGCACAGTGAAAGAAGTGAAAACAGCATGAGCACCATCAAGGATGTCGCCCGTTTGGCCAATGTGTCGGTGGCAACGGTTTCACGGGTGATGAACAACTCCCCCAAGGCCAGCGCCGCGTCTCGCGAAGTGGTGCAGAAGGCCATGGCCGAACTGGGCTACACCCCCAACGCCAACGCGCGGGCACTGGTGAGCCAGACTTGCGACACCATGGGGGTGGTGGTCGGTGATGTAGCCGATCCCTTCTTCGGTGCACTGGTGAAGGGGGTATCCGGCATCGCCGTCGAGCAGAACCTTCACCTGCTGATGGGTAACGGTTTTCACAAGGCGCGTCAGGAGCGTGAAGCGATCGAGTTGCTGATCGGCAAGCGCTGCGAGGCGCTGGTGGTGCACAGCAAGGCGCTGAGCGACGAGGAACTGTGCGATTACGCCATGCGGGTGCCCGGTATGGTGCTGATCAACCGCGATATTCCGGCCCTCAGGGGGCGCTGCATCGCTCTCAACAACAGGCTGGGTGCGGCCACGGCGACCCGCCACCTGATCGAACTGGGTCACCGCCATATCGCCTTTATCAGCTCGGATCACGCCATCGAGGATGCCACCTTGCGCCTGCAGGGTTATCAGGATGGACTGATGGAGGCGGGTCTGGCAGCCGATCCCGAGCTTATCGAGAGCGGCACGCCGAACGAGGAAGGGGGCGAGCGCGCCATGCTCAATCTGCTGGCCAAGGGGCTCAAGGTGACCGCCGTGGTTGCCTATAACGATGCCATGGCGGCGGGCGCCATCTCAGTGCTGGCCGACAACGGCCTGCGAGTGCCGGAGGAGGTTTCGGTGGTGGGCTTCGATGACATCATCTATGCCAGATACCTGAGGCCCAAGCTCTCCACCATGCGCTATCCCATCGAGTTGATGGCGGCCCAGGCGGCCAAGCTGGCCATTCAGCTGGCGGCGGGGGAGAGTGACGCGACCCAGAGCCGGATCTATACCCCCACCCTGATCAATCGCCACTCGGTGGCACCGGTTCGGGCCGGATAGCCCCCTTTTGCGGCCCTGTTCGGGGCCGTTTCTTGTACAGTTATTGTTTTACCTGTTTTTAATCATTTTTACTCCGCTTTACTTAAAAAAATTAGTGTAATCGTTTACATCTGTGTGAGCGAGATCGCCGTTCCCTGCGTCATACTTCTCTAGACTGAATACGTTTTTCAATCAGCAGGGAGAGAGTGAATGCTCAGGGAGATAGTGGCGCGTCAGGATTGGCAGACTCAGGCCATTACGTCGGTAAACCGTCTGGCTGCCCATACCCCCATGTTCAGCTGGCGCAGCGAAACGGATGCCAGGGGTGATCTGGCCTCTTCCTCCCGTCTCTTGCTCGATGGCGAGTGGCGCTTCTCCTTCTTTGCCGCTCCCGAGCGGGTGCCCGAGAGTTGGCTGGCGCAGGATCTGGTGGATGCTTGCCCCATTACAGTGCCGGGCAACTGGCAGCTGGATGCCGCCTATCCGGCTGCGCGGCCGCTCACCGATGGCCCCATCTACACCAATATCAAGTACCCCTTTCCCTGCGATCCGCCGCGAGTGCCAGCAGAGAACCCCACCGGTTGCTACTCACGCGAGTTCGAACTGTCCGCCGACTGGCTGGCCAGCGGTCAGAGCCGAATCATCTTCGACGGGGTGAGTAGCGCCTTCCACCTCTTCTGCAACGGCCGCTGGGTCGGTTATTCTCAGGACAGCCGCCTGCCCGCCGAATTCGATCTGACCCCATATCTGCAGAGCGGTCGCAACCGGCTGGCGGTGCTGGTGCTGCGCTGGTCCGACGGCTCCTATCTGGAAGATCAGGATATGTGGTGGCTGTCGGGGATCTTCCGCTCCGTCAGCCTGTTGCACAAACCGTCCCGCCATCTGATGGATATGCGGGTGACGCCTGAACTGGATGCCTGCTATCGGGATGGCCGTCTCAAGATTGCCCTGCAAGTGGCCAATGGGGCCGGTCTGTCGGTGGAGGCCAATCTCTATGACGGTAGCGAGCGCGTCGCGACTCTATGCCAGCCGATCGGCTCCCAAGCCATTGATGAAAAAGGGGCATATGACGATCGCGCCGAGTTCTGGCTCGACGTGGCTGCGCCGCGCAAGTGGAGCGCCGAGACGCCCCATCTCTATCGCCTGACCCTGACCCTGCTTGATGAGCAGGGTCAGGCCATCGAGAGCGAAGCGTGCGATGTGGGCTTTAGGATGGTGGAGATCCGTGGTGGCCTGCTGCGGGTCAACGGTCAGCCGCTGCTTGTTCGCGGTGCCAACCGTCACGAGCATC
>NZ_CAWNZT010000440.1:8816-10822 GCF_963878965.1 Aeromonas sp. HMWF015
TGAAGCGCCACAACTTCAATGCGGTGCGTTGCTCCCACTATCCCAACCATCCCGACTTTTATCGCCTTTGCGACCGGCTCGGCCTCTATGTGGTGGACGAGGCGAATCTGGAGACCCACGGCATGACCCCCATGGGGCGGCTGGCGCGGGATCCCGCCTGGAGCAACGCCTTTCTGGAGCGGGCGACCCGCATGGTGGCGCGGGATTTCAACCACCCCTCCATCATCATCTGGTCGCTGGGCAACGAGTCGGGTTACGGCCCGGCCCACGATGCCATGTATGGCTGGATAAAGCGCAGCGACCCGAGCCGTCCGGTGCAGTACGAGGGGGGCGGGGCAGATACCCCGGCGACCGACATCATCTGCCCCATGTATGCCAGAACCCATCAGGATCAGCCCTTCCCGGCTGTGCCCAAGTGGGCGCTGGCCAAGTGGATCGGCCTGCCCGGCGAGCACCGGCCGCTGATCCTCTGCGAATATGCCCACGCCATGGGCAACAGTCTGGGGGGCTACGCCCACTATTGGCAGGCGTTTCGCGATCATCCACGTCTGCAAGGCGGGTTTGTCTGGGATTGGGTCGATCAGGGGCTCGACAAATACACCGCCGATGGTCGCCACTACTGGGGCTACGGCGGCGACTTCGGTGATGTGCAAAACGATCGCCAGTTCTGCTGCAACGGCCTGCTGTTCCCGGATCGCACCCCCCATCCAGCCCTGTGCGAGGCAAAGCGTGCCCAGCAGCCGTTCCGCTTCACTCTGCTTGAGCACACCCCGTTGCGGGTGCGGATCGAGAGCGAATACTTGTTCCGCTCCACCGATAACGAGCGGCTTTGCTGGCAGCTGTGCGAGAACGGCCATGTGCAGCAGCAAGGGGAGGTTTCCCTCATGCTGGTGCCGCAAGGGGTGGTCGAGTTGACCCTGAGCGAGGCGTTGCCCACCTTTGCGGCAGGCTCACTGGCCTGGCTCGATCTGGCCATCGTTCAGCCACAGGCCACCCTCTGGTCGCAGGCGGATCACAAGGTCGCCCGTCAGCAGTTCACCCTGCCGACCCCCCTTGCCCTGCCTGCTCCTGCCGCTGCCGCCACCCTGACCGAACAGCCGGATGGCTGGCGGATCACTGCCGCCAACAGCCAGTGGTGGCTCGACAAGCAGAGCGGCCGTATCACCAGTTGGCAAAAATTGGGGCAGGAGCAGCTGCTGGCGCCGATCATGGATCACTTCTACCGCGCGCCGCTCGACAACGACATCGGCACCAGCGAAGCGGATCACGCCGACCCCAACTCCTGGATTGCCCGCTGGCAGGGCTGTGGTCTCGGTCAGTGGCAACACCGCTGCTTAGGGATCGCGGTCGCCGGAGGGGATATCCGGGTCAGTCATGGCTACTTCCACCACGATGAGCTGCTGCTGGTGAGTCACTGGCATCACCACTTTACCGACGATGGCGCCATGAGCCTCGAGATAGAGACCGAGCTGGCACAGGTGCTGCCGTCGCTGCCGCGGATCGGTCTGCTGCTTCATCTGGCCGAGGTACCGGCGCGAGCCGAATGGCTGGGGCGTGGGCCGCACGAGAACTATCCGGATCGCCTGCTGGGCGCCGATCTGGGGCGCTGGAGTTTGCCGCTGGAGGCCATGCATACCCCTTACATCTTCCCGAGTGACAACGGCTTGCGCTGCGATACTCGTCAGCTGCAGCTGGGCAGCACGACGGTGAACGGCAGCTTCCATTTCAGTGCCAGCCGCTTCAGTCAGCAGCAGCTGGCCGCCGCCCGTCACCAGAGCGATCTGGTGGCCGAAGAGGGGCTGTGGGTCTGTCTCGATGGCGCCCACATGGGGGTGGGCGGGGATGACTCCTGGAGCCAGAGCGTGCGTCCCGAGTATCAACTGCTTGAGCGTCGTTACCGTTGGGGCTGCACTCTCCGTTAAGCCAGCTATTGAGACGACTGTCGAGCCTGTGCGCCATTTTGACAACAGACCAGTAACGACTAGCCTCAATGCTGTGGGAAAGAT
>NZ_CAWNZT010000441.1:0-2632 GCF_963878965.1 Aeromonas sp. HMWF015
ATTTAACTGCATAAAAAAGGCGCCCTGAGGCGCCTTGCTATCAGATGGCGACGGGCGCCTTGATGCCGGGATGGGGGTCATAACCCTCGATCTCGAAATCCTCAAACTTGTAATCGAAGATGGAGCCCGGCTTGCGCCTGATCACCAGGGTCGGCAGCGGGCGCGGCTCACGGGAAAGCTGCAGCGCAGTCTGCTCCATGTGGTTGGAGTAGAGGTGCACATCACCGCCGGTCCAGACGAAGTCGCCCACTTCCAGACCACACTGCTGGGCCATCATGTGGGTCAGCAGGGCGTAGCTGGCGATGTTGAACGGCAGGCCGAGGAACACATCACAGCTGCGCTGGTAGAGCTGGCAGGAGAGCTTGCCGTCCGCCACATAAAACTGGAAGAAGGCGTGGCAGGGAGCCAGCGCCATCTTGTCCAGCTCGCCCACGTTCCAGGCGGAGACGATGATGCGGCGCGAATCGGGGTTGTGCTTGATGTCATCCACCGCTTTCTGGATCTGGTCGATGACAGACCCGTCAGCGACAGGCCAGGAGCGCCACTGAGCACCGTAAACCGGCCCCAAATCGCCATTTTCGTCGGCCCACTCATCCCAGATGCTGACGCCGTTTTCCTTCAGATAAGCGGTATTGGTATCGCCATTGAGGAACCAGAGTAGCTCGTGAATGATGGAGCGCAGGTGGCACTTCTTGGTGGTGACCAGCGGAAAACCCTCCGCCAGATTGAAGCGCATCTGATGGCCGAACAGGGAAACAGTACCGGTACCGGTACGGTCAGACTTGGCGGTCCCCTCATCGAGGATTTTCTGCATCAGGTCGAGATAAGCTCGCATTATTTCGCCTCCTTCACGGCATTACCGAACAACTGCGGACGCTTGTAGGCGGCCCAAATCATCAAGGCACCGGCGATAATCATCGGGGTGGAGAGGATCTGGCCCATGCTGATCTCCTGGAAGTAGAGACCGAGCTGGCTGTCCGGCTGGCGCACAAACTCCACCAGGAAACGGAACAGGCCGTAGAACAGCAGGAACATGCCAGAGATTGCGCCGCGCGGCGGATTCTTGCGCCAGAACAGGTTGAGGATGATGAACAGCACCACCCCTTCCAGCGCGAACTGATAGAGCTGGGAGGGATGACGCGGCTCGGGGCCGGCTTCCGGGAAGATGATGGCCCAGGGCACATCGGTGACCCGGCCCCACAGTTCGCCGTTGAGGAAGTTGCCGATCCGGCCAACACCGAGACCAAACGGAATGAGCGGTGCCACAAAGTCGGCCACGGTGAAGAAGTGGCGCTTGGTCTTGTGGGCAAACCAGATCATCGCGGTGATCACCCCGATCAGACCACCGTGGAACGACATACCGCCGGTCCAGATCTTGAACAAGTAAGTGGGATCCGCGAGGAAGAGATCGAAGTTGTAGAACAGCACGTAACCGACACGGCCACCGAGGATCACCCCGAGGAAACCGTAGAACAGCAGATCCGACACCTCGTTGCGGGTCCAACCGCTGTTCGGTGCATCGGCGCGACGGCCGGCAAGCCACATGGCAAAAGCGAAACCGAACAGGTACATGAGACCATACCAGCGTACCGATAGTGGTCCCAAACTGAATGCTACGGGATCAATCTGCGAGAAAACCCAATATCCATCGTGCTGCATATGCGGCCCCAGTCAAAATAAAAGCCGCATTTTCCGATCATTCGTCAGCAGGGACAAGGCATGATTATCAATCACTCTGTTTCGATTTATGACCGGCTCGCAGCAAACCGCCCAAACCATGCTCCTCCAGATAGCGGGCAAACAGGCCGCGCAGCACGTGGGGATTGTCATGTTTGAGGCCATCAGCCATCAGTTCGGTCAACTCGCTCAGGGTGGATTGACGCAGCACGTACTTGATCCGAGCGATGTTGTGGGTGTTCATACTGAAGCGGCGATAGCCCATGGCAAGCAGCAACAGTACACCGACCGGATCACCGGCAAGCTCGCCACAGACCGACACCGGCTTCTGGTAGCGATGGGAGGCATCAACCAGCTGTTGCAGGGCGCGGATCACCGCAGGATGGAAGGCATCATAGATGTTGGCAACGCGGGAGTTGTTACGATCCACCGCCAGCAGGTACTGGGTAAGGTCATTGCTGCCCACAGACCAGAAGTCGATGAGCGGCGCCATCTCCGGCAAAATAAAGAGGGCTGAGGGCACCTCGATCATCACCCCGAGGCTGGGATAGCGGATCACCGCATCGCGGCTCGCCGCCTCTTCCGACACTTCCCGCCATGCCTGATCCAGCAGACGACGGGAGGCTTTGATTTCGCTGACGCTGCTGATCATCGGCAGCATGATGGCCAGATTGTCCAGCCCTTCACTGGCCCGCAGCATCGCCTTGAGCTGCACCAGAAACAGTTCGGGGTGATCCAGGGTGATCCGGATCCCCCGCCAGCCAAGGAAGGGGTTTTCCTCGACGATGGGGAAATAGGGCAACGGCTTGTCGCCGCCCACATCCAGCGTCCGCATGCAGACCGGCCGGTTGCGGTAGGTCTCCAGAATGCCGCGATAACGGGCAGTCTGTTCCCACTCTGAGGGGAAGCTCTCCTGCAGCATAAAGGGGATCTCGGTGCGATAGAGGCCCACCCC
>NZ_CAWNZT010000441.1:2642-7276 GCF_963878965.1 Aeromonas sp. HMWF015
GACCGGCGTTGAGCAGCAGGGAGACCTTGGTGCCGTCGGCCGTCTCGGATGGCAGATTGTCGACACTGCGCACCAGGGTATCGAGGGCCCGCTCTTCGCTCAGCAGCTGACGATACTCGGTCAGGATCACCTGATTGGGCTCGATGAAGAGATCGCCGCTGTAGCCATCGACGACCAGCATGCGACCACCGATGTCACCAAGGGGCAGATCTACCCCCATGATGGCGGCCACCCCCATGGCGCGGGCCAGAATGGCCGCATGGGAGTTGGTTCCCCCCTTGAGCGAGACCACCCCGGTCAGATACTCGCGGGGCACTTCCGCCAGAATGGTGGCTGTCACCTCGTCGGCAACCAGCACCACCGGCTCGCCGATGGAGATATGTTCCGGTTCATTCTGCACCAGTCGGCTGATCAGCCGCTGGGCAATATCCTTCACGTCGGTGGAGCGCTCCTGCAGGTAGGGATCCTTCATCCCCTTGAACTGCTCGATCAAGCGATCGCTGATCAGCTTGACCGCAGATACCGCAGTCCAGTGCTCCTTGCTCACCTTGTTGCGAATGGGCTTGATATAGCTTGGATCGTTCAGCAGATGGAGGTAGATATCGAAAATCGCCACCGAATCCTGGCTGTAGCTCTCGCGAAAACGCAGCGCCAGACTCTCCAAGTCGTGCCGCACCTCCTCAACCGCCAGCTCCAGCCGTGCCAGCTGGCTGGCATGGTCTTCATCCTTGCGCGGGGTAATGGACGAGAGCGCCTTCCGGGGCCGCCACACCCAAGCCTTGGCCATAGCGATGCCGCTGGCACCGGCAATACCGCGCAGCGGCTTGCTCCAGTCGGTCTTCTGCAACCACCCCTTGGCCTGCGCCTGAGCGATCCGCGCCGCCAGCTGGGCCGCCAGTGTGACCATGAAGGACTCTTCCCCCTCATCGAAGCGGCGACTCTCCTTCTGCTGCACCACCAGAATGCCAACCACCTGACGCTGGTGCATGATGGGGGCACCGAGGAAGGAGCGGAACGCCTCTTCGGCCACATCGGGCAGGAATTTGAAACTGGGATGCGCGGGGGCATCAGCCAGGTTGATCAGCTCTTCCCGCTGACCCACCAGACCGACGATGCCCTGCTCGTAGGGCAGGGTCACCTTGCCGACTGCGGACGGGGCCAAGCCGTCGGTAGCCGCCAGGCGATAGCAGCGCACCTCGGGTTCCGAGACATAGACGGAGCAGCAGTCCACTGCCATGGCGTGCCGGGTCTGGCTCACCAATGCCTGCAAGGCCTGCTCGAGGGTATTGGCCTCGGCCATGCTCTCGACGATACGTCTCAGTTCCGTTAACAACTAATCTGTGCTCCTTAACGGGCGCGGTTGCGCCGCCCATCCTTCTTGTTGACCTGCACTGCCGGCACTGGCATCGCCAGCGGGGCAAACTCTTTCATGACCCGGCGATAAACCTCCCGCTTGAACGAGACGACCTGCCGCACCGGGTACCAAAAGCTGACCCAACGCCAGTCGTCAAATTCGGGATGGCCATGACAGCCGAACTGGATCCGCGACTCCTTGCCCGAATTCAGCTGTAACAGGAACCATTTTTGTTTTTGGCCAATACAGACCGGTGAACTGTCCCAGCGGACAAGACGTTTGGGTAAACGGTACTTTAGCCAGTTACGACTGGTGGCCATGATGGTCACATCTTCGGGCTTGAGGCCAATCTCCTCATACAGCTCTCGATACATGGCCTGCTCTGGCGTTTCACCATCATCAACCCCCCCCTGCGGAAACTGCCAGGAGTGCTGCCCATAGCGTTTAGCCCACAACACTTGTCCTTCACGGTTACAGATCACGATACCGACATTGGGACGAAATCCGTCGCCATCAATCACGTGATCACCTTATAAAGGCTGAATCTATAAGGAGATTGTTCCACATTCACCCCGTGGCAGCAAACAAGGAGTGAATCCCCTGTTTCATGAATAACTTTCAATTTCAAACATACTTATAAACAAATCCAAGGATCCGCTCCCCCAAGTTGCCCACCCAGGCTGTGCATAAAGCTGTTAACAAACGGGTATATACAGTACTTTTTAACTGTACGCGAAAAGTGCCCCTCCGTATCACCACTCGACATGAAATATAAAAATTCATTATTTTTTATAAGCTTGAGATGAAACAACTGGATCTAGATCCATGTTCCACCAAGAGCCAGATCCATGATCCGGATTGTGAACAAGTTCAACTGCTCAAAGATCCGCCGCGGCGAAATTATCCACAGGAGTGGCACAATATCTACCCCGTTTACCCTGTAAAAATGGGGTGGCATTCACAATTTTTTGTAACATATCAGCGACTCCACCCACTTTCATCCACTTATCCAAGATTTCTGTGGATAACTGTGTGTAACATCATGCACAAACCCTTGGACAACTATTTCGAGGTCAAACCAGACCTGGCTTACTGCTCGATAAAACAGACAAAATCCTTTAAAATCATAATGATGAACTAATAGCCCCCAAATTCTCTGCATTTGATCTTATCCACTCAGGATCGGTTATAAAAACAGCGATCCTTCTCGGGATCCTCCCCTGTTAGAATATGGTGAGCAAGATGGAGCCAACTATGCCAAGCAATCCCCAATCCGAGCAGGAGTTATTGAGCCGCGCCTATGCCATGGCCGGCTTCACGCTGGCGCAGCTGGCCGCCGAGGCTGGCGTCGCTGTGCCCAAAGACCTGCGCCGTGACAAGGGGTGGGTCGGTCAGTTGATCGAGCTGCAACTGGGGGCCAGCGCCGGGAGCAAGCCGGAGCAGGACTTCCCGGAACTGGGGATCGAACTCAAGACGATCCCCGTGGATCCTCAAGGCAAACCGCTGGAGACCACCTTCGTCTGCGTTGCCCCGCTGATCGGCGTCAGCGGCCAGCGCTGGGAGGAGTCCAACGTGCGCAACAAGCTCTCCCGGGTGCTCTGGATCCCGGTGGAAGGCAGTCGCGAGATCCCGGTTGGCGAGCGGCGAGTCGGCATGCCACTGATGTGGAGCCCGAATGAAGAGGAAGATCGGCTACTGCGTCAGGACTGGGAGGAGCTGATGGACATGATAGTGCTGGGAGCAGTGGAGCAGATCAGCGCACGCCACGGCCAGGTGATGCAACTGCGGCCCAAGGCGGCCAACAACAAGGCGCTGACTCGCGCCATCGGCCGCGATGGTCAACCCATCATGACCCTGCCCCGCGGCTTCTATCTCAAGATCGACTTCACCCACAGTTTGCTGCAACGCTATTTTGCCTTGCCGACTTGATCTGCCTTATCAACATCTTTGTCATATGGTGGTATAAAAATAGACAGGAGCCATTTTTAACTCACAGACAAGGAGGCGTCATGCCACTGATCAAACAGTTTTTGAAGTCCAAGCCCGAGGTCAAGGTGACCTTTGCCGTAGAGAAAGAGGCGGCTGCAGGAGCGGAACAGGTGATGCTGATCGGCGAGTTCACCCAGTGGCAACCGGTCGAGCTGAAACGCATGAAGAGCGGCGAGTTCAAAGCCACCCTCAATCTGCCGACCGACGGCCCGGGCTACTTTGAATATTGCTACCAGCTCATCACTCCGGCAGGGGAAACCCTCTACGAGAATGACTGGGCAGCCGACGACTATGTGCCAGGCCCCTTCGGACGCGACAACTCGGTAGTTCGGGTCATCCAGTAACGGCCCCCAGATAGCCAATAGACGGATACAAAAAAGGCTCGCCATTGGCGAGCCTTTTCACTACCTGTCGAGCTATTTGCCGACATACCGACACCAATTCGAATCGAATTAGTTGAGCTTCTCTTTGATACGAGCAGCTTTGCCGGACAGGTTGCGCAGGTAGTACAGTTTGGCGCGGCGAACATCACCACGACGCTTCAGTTCTACACTGTGGATCAGCGGAGAGTGAGTCTGGAATACACGCTCAACACCTTCGCCGTTGGAGATCTTGCGAACGGTGAAAGCAGAGTGCAGACCGCGGTTACGCTTGGCAATAACGATGCCTTCGAAAGCCTGCAGACGCTCTTTACCACCTTCTTTAACACGAACTTGAACACGTACAGTGTCGCCCTGGGCAAAAGCCGGGATGTCGGTACGCAGTTGCTCTTGTTCAAGCTGCTGAATAATCTTGCTCATTGTCTTTCCTTACCTAGGATAAACTGAAAACTCTACTTAACGCTGTCACGCACTTCGCGGACATACTCGGCAAGAAGTGATTCTTGCTCGTCAGTCAGAGCTAGGTTGTTAATAAGTTCCGGCCTTCTTTGCCAGGTTCGTCCGAGCGACTGCTTGAGACGCCAGCGTCGAATCACTTCGTGATTGCCGCTTGTCAGCGCCTCGGGCACCGCCAATCCATCCAACACCTCCGGCCGAGTATAGTGGGGATGATCCAGCAAGCCATCCGTAAAGGAGTCTTGCTCGGCACTGGCCTGATCGCCCAAAACCCCGGGTACCAGACGCGAAACCGCATCGATCAGGGTCATGGCAGGCAACTCGCCACCACTTAACACGTAATCCCCGATAGACCACTCTTCGTCGACTTCGGTTTGTATCACGCGTTCATCGATACCTTCGTATCGACCGGCTACCAGAATCAGTTTCTGATTCGTCGCCAACTCGGTTACGCC
>NZ_CAWNZT010000441.1:7286-10005 GCF_963878965.1 Aeromonas sp. HMWF015
CGCTGCTTGCTTGGCTGCATGAATCGCGTCACGCAGCGGCTGAACCATCATTAACATGCCGGGCCCACCACCATAAGGACGATCATCGACCGTACGGTGTTTATCGTGGGTAAACTCCCGGGGGTTCCAGCACTCAATCTGCAGCAGGCCACTCTTGACGGCCCGACCCGTTACCCCGTGCTCGGTAATGGCTCGGAACATTTCAGGGAAGAGGCTAATCACCCCAATCCACATAAGAAACCTCCGGCACCCGTGTTAGCGCGGGAAACTAGAAACCAGGATCCCAATCAACTTCGATTGTTCGAGCAGTCAGATCAATATTCTTGATCACCTGCTCTTCCAGGAACGGAATCAACCGCTCCTTTGCACCAAAGGCATCTTTTACATTGGCCTCAACCACCAACACATCGTTGGAGCCGGTTTCCATCAATTCGGTCACCTTGCCCAGGTCGTATCCCTTGGTGGTCACCACGGAGCAACCAATCAGGTCACGCCAGTAGAACTCACCTTCAGGCAACGCAGGCAACAGATCGGCGGGTACGCCAATCTCGACATTGGTCAATGCCAGGGCATCTTCGCGCACATCGATACCATCGAGTTTGCAGATCAGACCCTTGTTGTGACGTTTCCAGGATGAAACCCGAATTTCACGCCACGCCCCGTTCTGATTAATCAGCCAGGGGTTGTAATCGAAAATCGCTTCGGCAACATCGGTGAAGGAGTTCACTTTAAGCCAGCCCTTGATGCCATAAACGGTACCCAGGGTGCCCAGAACTACAGGTTTTTCCACCTTAACTCCTTACCGTTGGGCTGATTAAGCAGCTTTTTTAGCGTCTTTGATCAGCTTGGCAACGCGGTCAGAAACAGCGGCACCAGTAGCAACCCAATGCTCGATACGAGCCAGGTCCAGGTTCAGCTTTTCAGCTTGACCAGCAGCAACCGGGTTGAAGAAACCAACGCGCTCGATGAAGCGACCGTCACGGGCGCAACGGCTGTCAGAAACTACTACCTGGTAGAACGGACGCTTTTTCGCGCCACCACGTTGTAAACGAATGGTTACCATATCGTCCTCATTAACATCTAATGAACAAGGCCCGCAAACACGCGGACCCTAGCTTAAAATAAGCCGCGTAATTCTACTTGGATTCGTAATAATTGCAACCAAGCCAGCCATTTTTTGCGCAGAGCGGCAATGAAAAGGGGCCTGCAACTGCAGACCCCCATCAACACGCAGGCCGGATCAGAACGGCCCGCGACCGCCACCGAACCCGGGGGGCATCATGTTCTTCATCTGGCTCATCATCTTGCGCATGCCGCCCTTGCCGGACATTTTCTTCATCATGCGCTGCATCTCGGTGAACTGCTTGAGCAGCTTGTTCACATCCTGCACCTGCATGCCGGAACCTGCGGCGATACGGCGTTTGCGGGAACCCTTGATGAGATCGGGGTGGGCGCGCTCCTTGGGCGTCATGGAGCTGATGATGGCCTCCATTCGCACAGTGAGCTTGTCATCCATCTGATCTTTCACGTTATCCGGCAGACCGGACATGCCGGGCAGCTTGTCGAGCATCCCCATCATGCCGCCCATGTTGCGCATCTGGGCCAGCTGCTCGCGAAAATCCTCCAGATCGAAGCCTTTGCCGCTCTTGACCTTGCTGGCCAGCTTGGCCGCTTTCTCTTTATCGACGTTGCGCTCGACCTCTTCGATAAGAGAGAGCACATCACCCATACCGAGGATACGGGAGGCAAGGCGATCCGGGTGGAACGGCTCCAGCGCATCGGTCTTTTCGCCCATACCGATAAACTTGACCGGCTTGCCGGTGATGTGACGCACCGACAGTGCAGCACCCCCACGGGCATCGCCGTCCGCCTTGGTAAGGATCACACCGGTGAGCGGCAGCGCTTCGTTGAACGCCTTGGCGGTGTTGGCGGCATCCTGACCTGTCATGGCATCGACCACGAACAGGGTCTCGACCGGCTTGATGGTGGCATGCAGATCCTGGATCTCGGCCATCATCTCGCTATCAACGTGCAGACGACCGGCAGTATCGACGATCACCACGTCATAGAATTTCTTGCGCGCCTGATCGATGGCGGCGGTGGCGATGTCGACCGGCTTCTGGCTGGCATCGCTCGGGAAAAAGTCGACGCCGATGTCGCTCGCCAGGGTCTCCAGCTGCTTGATCGCCGCAGGGCGATAGACGTCGGCACTGACTACCAGCACCTTCTTCTTGCTGCGCTCTTTGAGCAGCTTGGCCAGTTTGCCAACTGTGGTGGTCTTACCGGCCCCCTGCAGACCGGCCATCAGGATGATCGCAGGTGGCTGGGCAGCCAGGTTGAGCTGTTCGTTGGCCTCCCCCATTACGGTGACCAGTTCACCGTGCACAATCTTGATGAATGCTTGGCCCGGGCTCAGGGATTTGGCCACTTCCTGCCCGACTGCGCGCTCTTTGACACGCGCCACGAAATCACGCACGACCGGCAGGGCGACATCCGCCTCGAGCAGCGCCATGCGAACTTCGCGCAGGGTTTCCTTGATATTGTCTTCGGTCAGGCGACCACGGCCACTGACATTGCGCAAGGTGCGCGAGAGTCGTTCAGTCAAATTCTCAAACATGACAGATTCCGGTTCTTGGCGTAATAAATTGGGGGCATTATAACCCAGAGCGGGCGCGAGGACGATTATTCACCGCACTGCAGCAGCAGGGACCTTCTCCCT
>NZ_CAWNZT010000442.1:0-2994 GCF_963878965.1 Aeromonas sp. HMWF015
CCGGGTGCATGCGGATAGACTCTGCCAGATATTTGTAGCTTTCACTGTCGTTCGCAACGATTTCGCCCATTTTCGGCAGCAGTTTGAAGGAGTAGAGGTCATAGAGCTTGGCGATCACTTCGCTGACCGGCTTGGAGAACTCCAGCACCAGCAGACGGCCACCCGGCTTGAGCACTCGGAACATGGAGGCGAGCGCCTTGTCCTTGTCGGTGACGTTGCGCAGACCGAAGCCGATGGTAATCACGTCGAAGTGGTTATCCGGGAAGGGGAGCGCCTCGGCATTGGCCTGCACGTAGGAGACGTTGTTGGCGACCCCCAGATTACGCAGCTTGTCGCGGCCCACTTTCAGCATGGAGTCGTTGATATCCGCCAGCACCACCTGACCGGTCTCGCCGACGATGCGGGAGAACTTGGCGGTCAAGTCACCCGTACCACCGGCCAGATCCAGCACCTTCTGCCCCTTGCGCACACCGGAACAGTCGATGGTGAAGCGCTTCCACAGGCGGTGGATGCCGAACGACATCAGATCGTTCATCAGATCATACTTGGCTGCCACCGAATGGAAGACACCTGCTACCAGAGTTTCCTTCTCGGTCGCGGCCACGGTTTTAAAGCCAAAATGCGTTGTCGTTGCTTGTTCTGACATCCCTTAAACACCCATAGAGCAAAGAATGGCCGCCAGTTTACCAGAGCCACTGGCGTCCGGACACCTTAAACCCGGCTCGCAACCAACTGCATGCCCAGTACCACCATGGCCAGACAGAGGAAGATATTGAGACCGATATTGAGCAGCGCTTTCAGATAGGCCCCATGTTGAGCCAGCACCACTGTATCGAGGGCAAAGGAAGAAAACGTGGTCAGGGCACCGAGGATCCCCACCATCAGCAGCGGCTTCATCGGGTGTTCCACCACATGACCATGGCTGATGAGGGCGAATGCCACCCCCATGATGAAAGAGCCCACCACGTTGACCACTAGAGTCCCGTAAGGAAAGTGGCGCCCCAGCAGCAAGGCCATCAGTTCGGCAATCCCAAAACGAAGGCAGGCGCCGATGGCGCCCCCTGCAGCAACATAGAACCAGGTTTGCATGGTGTCACTCCCTCAGGGTCAGGCCGCCATTATGTCGCAATGGCGGCCCTTGTGCCCAGAGGCGGAACTAATCGACATCCAGCCTGATTGAAATCTCAGCGGCGAAAATCGATGGGCTCTGGCTGACCCAGCACGATTTCGGTCTGGGCCGGACGGGTCTGGGCAATCACCTTGCCGTGGCGGATCGAGTAACGCACCGGCACCTGACGGCGCACCGCATCGAAGCCGTTCTCGGCGGGCAGGACTAACAGGTTGGCCGGTTTGCCCACCTCGATACCATAGCGATCCTGCACATTCAGGGTGCGGGCGCTGTGGCTGCTGATCAGCTTCAGACCGTCGTTGATCTGCTCGTAACCCATGATCTGGCAGACATGCATCCCCATGTGCAGCACCTGCAACATGTTGGCGGTGCCCATGGGGTACCAGGGATCGAACACGTCGTCGTGACCGAAGCAGACGTTGATGTTCGCCTCCAGCATCTCCTTCACCCGGGTAATGCCGCGACGTTTGGGATAGGTATCGAACCGCCCCTGCAGGTGAATGTTCACCAGCGGATTGGCCACAAAGTTGATGTCCGCCATCTTCAGCAGCCGGAACAGGCGGGAAGCATAAGCGCCGTTGTAAGAGTGCATGGCGGTGGTGTGACTGGCGGTGACTCTATGACCGATACCCCGCTCGTAGGCCAGGGTTGCCAGCGTCTCGATGAAACGGGACTGCTCGTCATCGATCTCGTCGCAGTGCACATCGACCAGAACCTGATACTTCTCCGCAAGATCGAAGATGTAGTGCAGACTTTCGACACCATATTCCCGGGTAAACTCGAAGTGGGGTATCGCGCCAATCACGTCTGCCCCCAGCTTGAGCGCCTCCTCCAGCAGTGCCTTGCCGTTGGGGTAGGAGAGGATCCCCTCCTGCGGGAAGGCAACGATCTGCAGCTCGACCCACTCCTTCATCTCCTCCCGCACCTCCAGCATCGCCTTGAGCGCCACCAGATTGGGGTCGGAGACATCGACATGAGTACGGACGAACTGGATGCCGTTGGCGATCTGCCACTTCAGCGTCTGGATAGCGCGCTGTTTCACATCCTCATGGGTCAGCAGCGCCTTGCGCTCGGCCCAGCGCTCGATCCCCTCGAACAGGGTGCCGGAGAGGTTCCAGCTCGGCTCACCCGCCGTCTGGGTGGTATCGAGGTGAATGTGGGGTTCGATAAAGGGGGCAATCGCCAGACCGCCCTCCCCGTCCAGCACCCAACCGGCGACGGCATGTTCGTCATGGGGTTCGATGGCGGTGATGACCCCATCCTGACAGCGGATCTGCCACAACCCTTCCCGATCGGCCAAACGAATATGTTGAATCAGCATTTGTTAGCTTCCTGTACCAGAACCGGCCGCTGGGTGAGGCGAACCAGAATGAAATAGGTGAAGGCGGCGCCCAATACCGCGTTGAGTGGCACTATGCCCGGCAGCCACTTGCCGACAGCCACCCCGACTGCCGTGGCGACCAGCGCCTGCCAGCGCACCGTCTCGAACTGCTGATCGGCAAATTGACGGTAACGCTCACGATTGAGCAGGAAATCCATGATGATAATGCCACCGATCGGCGGGATTGCCGTACTCAAAAAGGCCAGCCAGCCGACAAAGTTGTTGTAAAGCCAGAGGGCGCAAGCCGTACCGATGAGGCCGTTGATCACGCTGAGGGGCTTGCTCTTGAGACCGGTAATATTGGCAAAACCGAGGCCGGAGGCGTAGAGAGCGTTATCGTTGGTGGTCCAGATATTGAGGCCCAGCACCAGAATGGCGGGGATCAACAGCCCCTGCATCAGCATCACTTCCGAGATATCGGCCTGCCCTGTCACGGCCGCGCCGGCTGCACCGAAGACGAACATTAGCGTGTTGCCCAAAAAAA
>NZ_CAWNZT010000443.1:0-4291 GCF_963878965.1 Aeromonas sp. HMWF015
GCTTCTGTCTGCCTATATGACGGTCTTTTCAGAATATAGAATTTGTGAGATGAAAAGTGGTTTTAGGGGACGGAAAAGTTTTTAAAGGATGTCGACAAATTGTTATTTTAAGGTGATAGTGCCACTGACAGTTGAGGATAAATGTGGAGGCATCAAAATGATGCCTCCGCTTATTGTTTATAAATGGTTTTTAGACTATGGCTGTTTCAGTGTTAATATTGATTTTTCCAATGTCTACACCATTAAGAGATAGAATTTTATCCAATAAGTATTCGTATCCGTCGGTTGTCGAGTTGACGTTATTTGAGCTAATGCCAATGCACTGTAAGCTTGGTGAAACAGGATGTTCTCCATAAATGTCATACATTTGGTTGTGAAAACTTCTAAATATTTTTTCGTCAGAAGGGTGGATTATTGTTAGTGATGAAACAACTGCATGATCACTTCCTACCTGATGCAAACCATGGACGTATTTCATAGTTAGCTCAGGAAGATATATGCGAAATGCTCTTTCAGGTGTTGTGTACTTCGCATCAAGAACTATAAGGTTTGCATGGTCATTTTTATTCTTTATCTCAATGGAGATATCAGGTTTCCGATGAGAAAAGAGACCATTTGTAGAGCGTTTTTTAAGTGGTTTGTGTTTTGAATGATTCCATCCTTCAGTATTAACAAATGTTTCTCCTACAGAGTTGGGATGGCCAGACATCCAATAAATAGGTTCTCTTCTAAGCCAGATGTCTGTTCCCTTGTTGTCAATAAACTGTGTTACGAGTTCATTATTAGTCTCTAGAGATATATCTGAAATTGGAAATGTCTTATTCAAATGCAATAGAGTTCTAAGATAACTATAAACCTCAAATATAGTCGGTATGCTTTGGATCGCGAATAGGTTTTCGTATGCAGACCAATCTGGCTTACCCTTTTCATGCCATTCAACCATTTTAATAAAGGCACTTCTATATGCATGATTGTGTCTTACTTTATGTGTTACAATTGGTCTTTCTAATATAGCATGTTTTACAGGTATTTTTGATTCAAGATATATCTTTATTTGTTTCAATGAATCAGCAAGCTTATTGCATCGTTTGATTTGTTCAGAAATCAATATGTTTTTAAACGTTGTCATCTGATCAAAGAAGCTTGAATAACCAATTGGTTTTGTACTGTAACTAATCCTGTTGGGTGAATTGAAAGATGTGTATTGCCTCATATAAGAATTAACTTCTTGAGTTAGTTGCAATACAAAGCCATGTAGTACTTTATTTTCATACAGGTCAGTATTCTCTGTCAAAATGGGTAACTGAATTAAAGTCGCTTTAAAATAATCCTTGTTATGCTCAAAATGAGCATCATGTGCTGAATCTGTCGCTGATAATACTGACATGTTTGATAGTAACCATCCCATTGAACTATCATCAATGTCTTCTTGTCCTGTAGGATTTATAATTTTATGCTCGGGGATTAACCTCGTTATTGGATGTCTAAAAATTAACTGTAGGTCGCATTTAAATTTGTCGATCAAACTCTCTATTCTTTCTAGTGAAAGGCTTGGTGACGAGCTTCCGTCGCCTAGTTTTGCTCCATGTCTTGTTGTCCTAAATATAGAGTGAATTAGTTCGCCTGGAGTGTTGGAAATATATGTGAGCATCTCGCTAACTCTATCTGAATTGAGCTTTGATGCTAAAACCTCTATCGGTTTGAAATAATCAATGTGTATGTCTTGCGAATGTTTTTTCTTTAACGCGACATTAAATTCAGCTATGCCAAAGTAGTTTATAAAAACTTTTTCATAGCCATAAGGTTCACGATAAGCGGGGCTCCAGATAAAAGTAATCTGGTTGTCCTCAGCCCTTCTTATGGTTGTGCTAGGTATACTATGTTCATATAGCTCAAGAACTGCTGATTCGTATTCATCAGATGTAGTTAGGCTAAATTCTACGGATTCATCCTCCTTTATCCACTCAATTGTATCCAGTGTAGATTGATTTTGTGAAAGCGTGATTGCTTGGCCTTTCCTTGAACCATTCAATATGGTTATAACTAGAACCATAATCACACCTTAGTTAAAAAATGAATATGTGCCTGTAAATTCATTGCCACCAGTTAAAATTCGTTCTACATGATATGTAGAACGATGGTGAGTTTTATTTAAGATCGGAAGCAGCTCTTGAACTCTTCGCTTAAATTTAGACCCATAGCCTTCAATATGAGGCAGAATATGCTGTGATATTGCGAAATCCATAGCTATTTCAGGGCCAATAATACTGCCAGCTACTGAGCAATAATTTCGAATTGCCATTATCTTACGATGGCTAATTGGAACTGCTTGGCCATACTCTGAATCTCTCTTATGTAAGAGCTCAATCACCTGACTCAATATAGCTTCATTTGAACGTGACATCTCATTATCAGATGAGGATAGGAGAGCTTTAAATTTAGCAGAAGTGATTGCACCATCAAGTTTGAAGTTTGATGATATCTCTGATGCGTTCAAGTCTTGTTTTGATTGTGTAAGACTGATTACAGGAACTCTATCTACGAGACGTGGTGATAGGCGTTCTGTTGTTGAATCATTATTGATTGTGGCTATAAATCTGACATTGCTTGTAACATTCAGATATCGATTGTCAGGTTCAAGGATGCCTGTATCTATAGGGCGATATCTACCTTCTTGGTCACACATGCCAAGAAAATCTGACCAATAGTGCTCTATGCTTGATAGGTTTGCTTCATCAAGTAATACAAGTTTTGTTGCAGATTCGCCTTCATTAACTGAGAGATCCTTTTTAAGGAAACTGTATAAACCGGTTCTCGATTCTTGATAGACGCCTTTGAGTGAGTTATAGAAGCCCAGTATGTCTCGTGAAGAAACCCAACCACGCCCAACAGGTATGTACAAGAAATTTTGTTGTCCTCGTACATCACCTAGATGCATTGCATTTGCTAACCGTGTGATAGTTGAGGTTTTACCAACACCGGGAGGCCCGGATAGGATAGTTAAGAATGACTGATTAATTGAGACTACAAGATTTGTCATCTCTTCTTTTGAGAATGTTCTTCCACCATCATCTTCAAAATGATTACACAATAGCTCTACAAGGTCTTCACCAGAGTTTGGCTCATTAGATGTAAAAGTAACCGGGGTATAATTTGTCTGGGTTGTTGTGGTCGCAGTGCCTCCATTCAATACACGACTGACTACCTCCATCTCAACCATTTTAGATGCTAGTTTTTCTTGATCATTGAGAGCATCCTCAAAACCTTTAACAGCAGCCTTTAGTTTACCAGAATGGGATTCGTAATAGTTGCATTCACTTTTTAACTTATCTATTTGGTCAACAATTTTTAAACGTTTTGTTTTTTCGTCTATTATCGATTGTATATTGTTTAATTCCTCTGATTTCGCCTTTACTTCTTGCGATAACTCTTCTTGCTTTCTTTCAAGGCTAAGTCTTGCTTGTTCCTGTGTTTCGGCTTGGATTTTTGCAATTTCCTCTTTAGCTTTTTCCCTTGCCTCTGATACTAGAGCTTGTGTTTTTTCTAGTTCAATTCGTTTTGAGTCAATTTGTTTTTCATATTCTGCAAGTTGTTTCTTTATTGAGTCTTCTTGTGCTTTAGCATCAGCTTGAACTTTTTCTAGATGATCGCTTAGTAAATACTCTTTGTTTGACTCTACATATTCAGTAAGAAACTTAATGCCAATTGGACTAGATAAATGAGACTTGATTAGCTCAAAACCAATGTCTGACTCATTGAGGTAACGATCGAGCAGAGCCTTGAGTCTATCTAATCGCTCGGATTTTACTGACTGGTGTGTTTTCTCACTTTGCGAAATTACCTGTTGTAATTTCTCAGCTTCTTTTTTTGCTAATCCTTTAAGATTTTTACCAAACCCTTGAAGATTGAAAAATTTAATTAAACGATCATCTGCCATGTAATCAATTTTATTGATCGGATAGGATATCAAATCTTTTATGGATGTTACAAATGACAGCTCTTTTCTATTAACTACAATATTCACTAAACAACTATAAATATCATCCTCTTTATAGTGGCCTAAATAGTCTTTTCCTAAAGATAAACTTGGGTGAGTTAAGGGTTCAATGACATATGAATTATATGAGTTTTCACTGCTTGTTAATGGCCCGTAAATGTTATCGCCATCTTTAAGAAAGAAGGTTCCTCGAGGTGGCACGACTCCGGCAGGTAAGGTTCCTGTTTCTTTGGGAGGTAATGGGTGATGGAAAATAGGTAAGAGCGAGCCTGCTGCTAGGCTACTTACTGCATC
>NZ_CAWNZT010000444.1:0-3280 GCF_963878965.1 Aeromonas sp. HMWF015
CAACCAACCAACCAACCAACCAACCAACCAACCAACCAACCAACCAACCAACCAACTCGCCCCAGCCAATCCGTTATCAACATCCCAACCTGTGACTCTGTATTGATGGCCCCTCTGATAACAAGAGCACGCCCCATCACCTCCTATCCCCTACCCGCAACGAATTACCCTGACGGGCAGATGTGAGCAGTCAACGCCATCTAAAGAGCTAAAGGTGTGATAAACAGGATAAGCGGAGCCTCGCTAACGCAATGCAGCAGAACTGCAGACTAGCGTACGTGCAGGGCCAACCGACTGGCAGGAACAGAACAATAATAATGCGCAGAGAAAGCGGGAAAGACTGTCAGTAAAGAGAGTTGTTACACCGGTTGCTCAGCCGACACATCAGCAGTTGCCACGATGCAAAGATAAAAAATGGCAGCCATCAGGCTGCCATCAGGAGAGCACGATTAAGCGATCAGAGGGTCGCAGCGACTTCATCGGAGATGGAGCCGTTGTGATACACCTCTTGCACGTCGTCCAGATCTTCCAGCATGTCGATCAGACGCATCAGCTTGGGCGCAGTCTCTGCATCCAGCTCCGCTTCGGTGGAGGGGATCATGGTCACTTCGGCACTCTGGGCCTTGAAGCCGGCAGCTTCCAGACCATCCAGCACGGTACCGAAGTCGTTCGGGGTGGTGTACACCTCGATGGTGCCATCCTCTTCGGTGACCACGTCATCGGCGCCCGCTTCCAGCGCGGCATCCATCAGGGCATCTTCGTCTACGCCCACGAAAGTCAGCAGACCTTTCTTGCTGAACAGATAGGCGACGGAGCCGTCGGTACCCAGGTTGCCACCGCACTTGCTGAAGGCGTGACGCACTTCGGCTACGGTACGGTTACGGTTATCGGTCAGGCACTCTACCATCACCGCAGAGCCAGCCGGACCGTAACCTTCGTATACGATGGTCTCGAGCTGTTCACCATCGCCACCACCGGCGCCACGCGCAATGGCACGGTTGATGGTGTCGCGGGTCATGTTGTTGGTCAGGGCGGCAGTCACCGCAGCACGCAGACGCGGGTTGTTGGCCGGATCGGCATCACCCAGACGCGCGGAGGTAGTGATTTCGCGGATCAGCTTGGTGAAGATCTTGCCACGCTTGGCGTCCTGAGCGGCCTTGCGGTGTTTGATGTTGGCCCATTTACTGTGACCTGCCATAGAGACTCTCCGTTATTTTTTAAATGTCAGTAACACTGATCATGACTAACCCAAGGGAAACACAGAGGCCGCACGGCGGCGGCCTCCGGTGCCGGTATCGGCTTACTCGTCGCCCTTGACGGTGGTTGCAATCGCCAGCTCACCCAGTTGGGCGGCATTGGCAAGGCTGGGGGCGTCTGTCATCAGACAGGCAGCCGCGGTCGTTTTCGGGAAGGCGATGACGTCCCGAATGTTTTCGGTGCCGGTCAGCAGCATGCTGAGACGGTCCAGACCGAAGGCCAGACCGGCGTGCGGCGGGGTACCGTACTTCAGCGCATCTAGCAGGAAGCCGAACTTCAGGCGCTGCTCGGCCGGGGTGATACCCAGGATGTCGAACACGGTGGATTGCATCTCGCTGTTGTGGATACGGACAGAGCCGCCACCCACTTCGTAGCCGTTGATCACCATGTCGTAGGCGTTGGCGTAAGCACCCACAGGGTTGGCTTTCAGCTCGGCCGGGCTCATGTTGCTCGGCGCGGTGAAGGGGTGGTGCATGGCGGCCAGACCACCTTCACCATCTTCCTCGAACATCGGGAAGTCGATGACCCACAGCGGTTTCCAGCTGTTCTCCAGCAGGCCCAGATCGCGACCCACTTTCAGGCGCAGGGCGCCCATGGCATCGCAGACCACTTTCTTGGAGTCGGCACCGAAGAAGATAATGTCGCCGTCGGCCGCGCCGGTACGGGTCAGGATCTCGCGCACGATGGCGTCAGAGAGGAACTTGGCAACCGGAGACTGCACGCCTTCGATACCGTTGGCCGCTTCGTTGACCTTCATCCAGGCCAGGCCCTTGGCACCGTAGATGCCGACAAACTTGGTGTACTCGTCGATCTGCTTGCGAGAGAGCTCGGCGCCGCCCGGCACTTTCAGGGCAGCCACACGGCCTTTCGGATCGTTGGCGGGGCCCGCGAACACGGCGAACTCGACAGCCGTCAGCAGGTCAGCCACATCGACCAGCTCCATCGGCAGACGCAGGTCCGGTTTGTCGGAGCCGTAGCGACGCATGGCTTCGTCGAAGGTCATGATCGGGAAGTCGCCCAGATCCACGTTCAGGATGTGCAGCCACAGTTTGCGGATCATCTCCTCCATCACTTCACGCACCTGCGGCGCGGTCATGAAGGAGGTCTCCACGTCGATCTGGGTGAATTCCGGCTGGCGGTCGGCACGCAGGTCTTCGTCACGGAAGCACTTGACGATCTGGTAGTAACGGTCGAAGCCGGACATCATCAGCAACTGCTTGAACAGCTGGGGTGATTGCGGCAGAGCGTAGAACTTGCCCTTGTGCACGCGGCTCGGCACCAGATAGTCACGGGCACCTTCCGGGGTGGCCTTGGTCAGCATCGGGGTCTCGATATCGAGGAAGCCGTGCTCGTCCATGAAGCGGCGTACGAAGGCGCTCGCCTTGGCGCGGGTCTTCAGGTACTTGGCCATCTCGGGACGACGCAGATCCAGGTAGCGATACTTGAGGCTGATCTCTTCGCTGTTGACCTGATTGAAGTCCAGCGGCAGCGGCTCGGCACGGTTGATGATGTTGAGCTCGTGAGCGAACACTTCGATGGCGCCAGTGGCCATGTCGCTGTTGCGCTGGGACTCGGGACGGGTGCGCACCACGCCGGTCACCTGGATGCAGAACTCGCCGCGCAGCTCGGAGGCCAGGGCGAACGCGTCCGGCTTGTCCGGATCGAAGAACACCTGAACGATCCCTTCCCGGTCGCGCATATCGATAAAGATCAGACCGCCGAGATCACGACGACGATGAACCCAACCGCACAATGTAATGGTCTGCCCTGCATGGGCCTCATTGACCTGTCCGCAATAGATAGAGCGCATGGACTTCTTCCTTCGAAATTGTAGAGAGACGGTTAACCTTGGGCCGCCGGGCACGACTGGCAAGCACCGTCTGTCTCACAGCTGGCCAGATTCTTTTTCTTACCCGGTTTGAAATCAGTCTCGTACCATCCGGTTCCCTTGAGCCGGAAGCCTGCCGCCGATATCAGCTTGACCAGATTCGGCTTGCTACAGGCCGGACAGTCGGTCAGGGGG
>NZ_CAWNZT010000445.1:0-3923 GCF_963878965.1 Aeromonas sp. HMWF015
CCTGCGGCTCGCCGCTCACTTATCCCAAAGTCTAATTGTCGAGAGATAACATTTAATTCACATTTTGATTACATGAGCAGATTGCCTGCTCGTCGGGGTTACCCCATCCACCGCTGACACTCATGTCATGGAGAACTGCAATGGAACAGCAAAGCTATCTGAGGATCCAGCAAGATCCCAACTTCCAGGAGCTGGTCGCCAAGCGCCAGCGTTTTGCCTGGGCCCTCTCGGCTCTGATGCTGGGACTCTACCTGGCGTTTATTCTGCTCATCGCCTTTGCCCCCGGTTGGCTCGGCACCCCGCTCAGCGACAGTACCACCGTCACCCGTGGCATTCCGGTCGGGGTGGGACTGATCCTCTCCTCCTTCGTGTTGACCGGCGTCTATGTCTTTCGCGCCAACGGCGAGTTTGATGAACTGAACCAGAAGATCCTCAAAGGGGTGCAATCATGAAAGGCAAGTTGCTGCTGTTGACCTCACTGGCCTCCTCTCCCCTGCTGGCGGCCGATGCAATCTCTGGCGCCGTGGAGCGTCAGCCCCTTAATGTCGCCGCCATCGTGATGTTTCTGGTGTTTGTGGCCGCTACCCTGTTCATCACCTACTGGGCCTCCAAGCGCAACCGCTCGGCTTCCGACTACTATGCTGCCGGTGGCCGTATCACCGGCTTCCAGAACGGTCTGGCCATCGCCGGTGACTATATGTCCGCCGCCTCCTTCCTCGGGATCTCCGCGCTGGTCTACACCTCCGGCTACGATGGCCTGATTTACTCCATCGGTTTTCTGGTGGGCTGGCCCATCATTCTGTTCCTGATCGCCGAACGGCTGCGCAACCTCGGCAAATACACCTTCGCCGATGTCGCCTCCTATCGTCTGAAACAGACTGAAGTGCGCACCCTCTCCGCCTGCGGTTCGCTGGTGGTGGTCGCCCTCTACCTGATCGCCCAGATGGTCGGTGCCGGCAAACTGATCGAGCTGCTGTTTGGCCTGCAATACCATGTGGCCGTGGTGCTGGTCGGTATCCTGATGGTGCTCTACGTGCTGTTTGGCGGCATGCTGGCCACCACCTGGGTGCAGATCATCAAGGCAGTGATGCTGCTCTCCGGTGCGTCCTTCATGGCCATCATGGTCATGAAATCGGTCAACTTCGACATCGGCGCCCTGTTTAGCGAAGCGGTCAAAGTGCACGAGAAAGGCTCCGCCATCATGAGCCCGGGCGGGCTGGTCTCCGACCCCATCTCCGCCATCTCGCTCGGTCTGGCATTGATGTTCGGTACCGCCGGCCTGCCCCACATCCTGATGCGCTTCTTCACTGTGAGCGATGCCAAAGAGGCGCGTAAATCGGTGTTCTACGCCACTGGCTTTATCGGTTACTTCTACATTCTCACCTTCATCATCGGTTTTGGCGCCATCCTGCTGGTGAGCACCAATCCGGCCTTCAAGGACGCCACCGGCGCCCTGCTGGGCGGCACCAACATGGCAGCCGTCCACCTGGCTGATGCAGTGGGTGGAAGTCTGTTCCTCGGCTTCATCTCTGCCGTGGCATTTGCCACCATTCTAGCGGTAGTCGCCGGATTGACCCTGGCCGGTGCCTCTGCGGTCTCCCATGACCTCTATGCCAGTGTGTTGAAGAAGGGCAAGGCCAACGAGACCGATGAACTGCGCGTCTCCAAGATGACGACTCTGGTGCTGGGTGTGGTTGCCATTGGTCTGGGGATCCTGTTCGAGAAGCAGAACATCGCCTTCATGGTCGGTCTGGCCTTCTCCATCGCCGCCAGCTGCAACTTCCCGGTACTGTTCCTCTCCATGTTCTGGTCACGCCTGACCACCCGTGGCGCCGTCTACGGTGGCTGGCTGGGACTGGTGAGCGCCGTAACCCTGATGATCCTGGGCCCAACCGTGTGGGTGAAAGTGCTGGGCCATGCCCAAGCTATCTTCCCCTACGAATACCCTGCCCTCTTCTCCATGGGGTTGGCCTTCATCGGGATCTGGTTCTTCTCCATCACCGACAGCTCCCAGAACGCCGCCGACGAGCATGCCAAGTTCATGCCGCAGTTCGTTCGCTCCCAAACCGGGCTGGGGGCCTCTGGCGCCACCTCCCACTAACAGATCAAGTTCATCCTTCCAAGCCGGCTTCGCGCCGGCTTTTTTATTGCCCATCAATCGGCTGCACGCCCCACTTGCCCCGATCAAGATCACACTTCTCGCTAAAACTTTCGGGGGATCTGTGCCATAATGCGCGCCATTTGACAGACCAATCGGGACACATATCTTGTTAAGTAGCAACAACACTATTATGTAAGCTTAACTCGCCTGTAAGCCGCGCCATGCCTGTGATTTACCTGAATTTTTACACATCGCGATAGTCCCATTCTCCCCCCTTTATCCCGCAATTTCCCTCTCGTTTTGCCCCAAAATTGCCCCAAGAATGACCCACATTTACGGTGTACAAAAACCCGCCAATGGCGGGTTGAGTTAAGGGTTGTCACACTTCCTGTCTCATAGCCTCTTCACGAAGCCTTGCCAGATAAAGCGAGATCGTATGAGCTTCCTGAGGTGCCAGATCCAAACTCTCAAGATACCTCTCGAGCTCCTCCAGTATTGATTCCATGCAGTAGTCTCCCGCTTTTGCCCTCCGTCCTTACGGCCGTAGGAAACCGAACAAAGGCATAGCAAGAGGAAAATCTAACATCTTGAGGAAACACTGAGGACAGCACTCGAAGCTATCGAAAGGACAATGGAAATTGTTGCTTAAGGCAGGTATAAGCCCGCAGCCTAGCGGAATATTGAAATCAACAAGGTGAGCCCAAACCCCAACAAACAGAGAAAGAACATCCACGCCATGAAGGTTTCCAGGCTTTCTCTGTTGGATTTGCTGAAGCACCAGCACCCGAGAGCTGCCGGTATCAGGGCAATCGTGAAACTGAAACTTGCCGCTTTCAGTGCGACAGCCATACAAATGATGGCCAGTAACAACCACATGGCAAACCCTCCTTTGGAATAGGTCAGCCTAATCCCGGCGTTTCCAATCTGAACAGAGCCGCTATTCCCATAAAGGCCGATTCTTATTGACCGCTTGGTATGCCAAGTCATTGCGTCGAGCCAAGAGCTCATCAATCCGCCGGCGCTTCTGCTCTGCATCCAAGGTCTTGTCCCTCTGAATGAGCTCTATCTTGTTCCGGACAACCCGGATCTTCTGCTGCGTCCGCCCGAGGCTCTGCCGGGACTTCAGCACTTCACCATGTGTTGCCTGGAGCGTGTTTGCTGCTTCAATCCGCCCTTCCCTGCGGTATTGGTCAATGGTTCGCTTGAGCTGATTGACCTCGTTCAGCATCTGGTAGAACTCTTCTAAATGCTGCGTGGATTTTGCCGGCCCAGTCCCTCGATAGATTGCTTTCAGTAAAGGGATTTCGTCTGCCCGCCAAGCAGCTGACTCACCAGGCTGGGTTGTTCGGATTAAACCATCTGCTGCAGCCATGACGTAGCTGCCCATCGTGCCGGTGTAACCAATAACCAGATGCTCAAGCTGCTTGGGCGAGAAGCCAGACAGCTCGCCAAGCTCGCGCATCAGCAAACTGGTTTGCTCGTTGTAGCGTGCCTCTGCAATCAGGTTTAGATCTTGTGGCCCGTCGATAGGCCCACCCCGGAAGGTGTCATAGTTGAATGCGGCCTCTACAAGAGGCTTCACTATTTGAGGGGTTGGGTTGAGCGCGAAGGTATCCCCGATGGCTCGGGCAACCGCTTTGCCAAATTGGGCCCCGGTGTCCTTGTCGCCCATGGCACGCACCATGCGCTCTGGGATGGTCCCGAACAACACGCCGATCTCAAAGGGCTTGGGAATACGCCAATGCTGATCACCGATAAAGAAGTGCCAGTTCGCATCTTTGTCCCAGTCAGGTACCTCCTCATAACGTTCGTCATCCCAGTT
>NZ_CAWNZT010000446.1:0-3655 GCF_963878965.1 Aeromonas sp. HMWF015
TCCCACTGCTTAGTTCTAACAAAATAGAATAAGGATCATTATACGTTACAAGAAGTAAACTTTCAGGGCGCGGTCCCTTCCCCCACCACTGAGTTAGATCATTCTCATTATTTAACTCAAAAATCTTCCCCAAATAATCACCATCATCACCGAAGATAAAGCTACCAAGAGAAAAATTACCTAAATCATACTTCAAAATAAAATTCTTAAATTTATCATGCAACTTAATGTTTAGCTTTTGTTCTAAATCAATAACATCATCAACAGAGCCCCCTCCGTTTTTCATGATCAAGTCATCCATTTCTCCACCAAACGGAGAAAATTTCTCATATAGCTTAGATTCTATTTCTGATAATTCCAGCAGCATAAAAACCTCTCTATTTCGTATGCCAAATACCACCACTTCCTACATGCGTTTTCCCTGGAACCGGTATTGCGTAGCGCCCCTGGTCAACATGATGATGAATTAATGTATCACCTTTGTAATTTGCATGTTCAGGAAACATTTTAATCCAAGTATCATCTATTTTTGGAGACAACCCTAACTCATTAACTCTATATGCGTTACTTTTACTCAATGAATCAGGTTGCAAATCACTCCACTGCTTCCAGAATTGTTTATTATCTCGAAGACCTCCGTTTGCAGTCTTAACCCCTGAGCTAAATGTTGCTGTATCAATTGAGTACGCAGGGTCTGGTCGCCCTGGAACCTTTGGGTCAATTCGAGTCTGATATGGATTATCACCTCTCGGGATTGGCTCTTTAGCTTGTTCTTCTTTGCCCGGACATCCACTCAATCCCAACGGATCAATATAAGTGAGCGGGTTCTGCACATACCCTTGTGGCCTCAGCCCTCCTGCAAATCCTATCGGGTCTGATGAGATATACTGCCCCAACTCCGGGTCAAAGTAACGGTGTCGGTTGTAATACAGCCCCGTCTCCTGGTCATAGAGCTGACCCTGATAGCGCAACTCGCAGTAGGTCTCTTCATTGGCCGCATCCCCAAGGAAGCGCCTGAGCGGTTGAGGGATGGCATCTGCGCGATAGTTGCCCCACAACCGCTGTTCACCACGCCAGAGGATGTCACCAGCTTCGCTGCACAGCTCACGAGCGGTGCCCGCCACGTCCGTCACGATATAGTGCAGACGCTCTTCCTGTTCACCAGCTTCCCACTGGGCCAGCGGCCTGAAGCTGCCCGGCTCATAGACCCACTGCACCTGACGGGCGGCGTTGCCATCGGCCCGGTAGCTTTGTTGCTGCACCAGCTGATCACCGTCCCAGCGATAGTGGACGCGGGTTATCGCGGTGAGTTGGCTCACCTGCCCCTCCCGCTCCTTGCCGATGCGCCGACCAAAGGGGTCGTAGCGGTAACGCCAGCGGCTGCCATCGGGCAAAATGACCCGTTGCAAGCGGTCGTGGGCATCCCATTGAAATTGCGAGGTCTGGGGCCGAAAGCCGGGGCGTGATACCACTTTTTCACTGAGGCGACCGCACTTGTCGTAGCGGTATTGGTTGGGCCCCATCTGACTGACTCGACCCGCAGCGTCATAACGGCGCAGCGGCTCGGCCTGTGCTTGCTTGCTGGAAAGGGATTGTCCCTCACCTGGCAGGAGATGGGAGAGCTCGCAGAGGTTCAGTTCACTGTCATAACCAAACAGCCGGGCCTGACGCTCGTGACCGCGCTTGCTGCGCTCAGCCACCACCTGACCGTTGCCATTGAGCTTCCAGCCCTGTTCACCCCAGTGGCTGTCGCTGACCCCAACCAGGCGGTCGAGGGCATCATACTGATAGTGACGCGACAGAGTGTCTGGCACAGCGCCACTCGCAGATACCAGGGATTGAGAGAGCAAAAGCCCGGTGGCGCTCCACCCTTGATTGAGGGCAAACCCGGCCTCGCTCTGGCGCACCTGCTCACGCCCTTGACGGTCGTGGGCAAACTGCAGGGGCTGGCGGCTGCCCACGGTGAGCTGGGTCAGTCGCCCTTGCTGCCAAACCAACCCCAGCGGCGCCAGCAAGCCGGTGATGGCCTCACGCTGGCCCGCCTCGCCATAATGGCTCTCTATCGTCTCGCCATTGACGCGCTCGCAGACCACCCGGCCCAGTGCATCCCACTCGTATTCCACCACCGCATCGGTGTTGCTGGCCCGCAACAGACGACCGGCGGCATCATAAGCAAAGTGGGTTTCACTCTCTTTTGCTCTCGCCGTCGGGTCACTACGCTCGCCCTGCGCACGCCAAGCTTCAATTCGAGCCAGTCGCCCCAACACATCATAGTGATAGTGCAGCTCGCGATTATCCGGTGCCCGGCGCAGTACCAACTGCCCCGCCACATCGTAACGGTAGTCATAACGACGCCCGTCATAGTGCACTTCCGCTGCGACCCGGCCGCAGGCATCAAACTCATAGCGCCAGTGATGTCCCTGACTGTTAGTGACACCGGCAAACTCGCTCTCGGCGTTGTAGTGATAGCGGGTGGTGGCACCCAGCGGGTCGGTTACGCTCTGAAGGTTGTCAAAGGCGCCATAGGTCAGTTGGTGGTGATGTCCCAGCGCATCGGTCAGCCGAACCAGATTGCCTTCGATGTCGTAATCGAAGCGGCTCTCGGTACCATCTTCATAGATGACCTTGCTGGGTTGTCTGGCGTGGTGACGATACACCCAGCGGCGCACCAGAGCACCTTGTTCGCCCTCCTGATAGCGGGCGACCAGACGGTCTTGCTGGTCATAGACAAACCGCCAGGGAGCACCGTTAGCTGGCTCGTAACGAACCGGCAAGCCTTGTTCCCCATAATGCCACTGGCTGCGCTGACCGACCGGGTCGGTCACCGCGGCCAGCAAACCCTGAGGGGTATACTCATGACGCCAGCACTGACCCAGCGGGTTGGTCACCCCTTCAACGAGCCCCTGAGGGTTATAGCTGTATTGCCACGGCTGGCCGAGCGGGTCGATATAGGCCAGCAGCCTGCCCGCGTCATCGTAGCCATAACGGTGGGCACTGCCATCGGGCAAGGTCACGCACGTCACTTGACCCCACGCATTGCGTTCAAACTCGGTACGCTGGCCCAGGGGGTTGACCAGCGCCGCCAACTGATTGTTCACCCACTCAAAGCGTGTCTCGCCGCCATCCGGCTCACGGCGCAGCAGGATGTTGTTGCGCTCATCGCGCACATAGGCGGTGACGCCACCAAAAGCGCTGTGGTAATAGCTGGTGAGATTGGCATCGTCATAACTAAAACGATCTTTCCAATAGCCGCCCGCACAGCGGTTGGCCAGACAGCGACCTTGCGAGTCATAGTCGTGTTCGACCCAGGTTTGGGCGAGATCACTCCAACGGGTGAGCCACCCTTGCGGTGAGTATTGGTAATCAAAGCTGCGCCCGGCACCCGCCCTGACCCGCAGCAAGGCGCCACTGTCGTCATATTCATAACGGGACAGCTCGCGAGGTGGGTCAAACTCCGACACCACCAGGGTAAGCGCAGAGACATTGCGCCCCTGATGGCTGACCCGAATATAGCGACCATCGGCCAGCAAGACACGCACCAGTCGGCCCCGCTCCCATACCCAACGCACCCGGTTGCCACTGGCATCACTCATGGATGTGAGATAAAGGTGGGGGCCACGGGCATGCTCAAAGCCATAACGGCGTCCATCCAGAT
>NZ_CAWNZT010000446.1:3665-11842 GCF_963878965.1 Aeromonas sp. HMWF015
GCGGGTCAACCGCCACTCGGGGTTGGAGGGGCTGTGTGTCCATTCACCTTCGTCAGGCAGGGTAAAGAAGGCCTGGTTGAACTCGCCATCGGTGAAGATGACCATGCCCTCTTGCAGTTCCAGCGACATGTCCCATTCCGTGCGCCAGAGAGCCCCCAGAATACCCGGACGACGTTGCCCACCCGAGCGGTAGTAACGGGTCAATCCGACCGACAACAAGCTGGCCAGACGCCAATCTTCACGCAGCTCGAACACAAAGCCGGTGGCCATATCGACTGGCTCGCCCTCCGTCTGGCATTTATTGGTACAGTTATTACCATCTGCCTGCCCAGCTTTGGTCTTTTCGACTGATGGTTTACCTGCATCATGTCCATCGCCCTTGTTGCGACCGGCATTAAAGCCTTCTGGCAATTCGGCTCGCCCCTTCGCTCGAGGCGAACCGGTGACACGGGTCACTACCTTGCCAATAAACTCGTCAAACTTCGCCGCGATATAAGCAAGGGAGGCATCAAATTTTGCCGAGAGTTTTTCCAGTGCATGGATAATCCCGGTTATTTGCTCCTTCATCATGGCTATCAACCAGCGATTGCTGGCAGGGTCTAGCAACATTTTCTTCAATGCTGCAATCACCTGTAGCAAGATAGCTTTGGCTTGTTGACCATATGTTGTTATCTGGGAGCGTAGCTTCGTCAACCCTTTAACCAGGTTGCCATTGGACAGACTGCGGATGGTCTTGATGGCAAACTGAATTGACTTTTTATCGCCCAGTTTTAAGGCTTTAATAATGGCCTTGCCACTGACCTTGATGGCATCCCCAAGGCCAGGAATAATGCCAATCAAGCACAATGCACCCTCTGCGAGATGCATATTATCATCCAGCTTTTCCGGTGATTCATAAGTGTCATAACCCCAATCACCAATCGCATACAGGTCGATGACCTGACCGACCACAGGAACAAAACCCAGCAGTACTTCACACACCAAGAGTACCGCTTCATTGCTGCTGGCCTTATCACCCAGCTCGGCAGCGAGACTGTGGTGTATCTTGTTGACCGCCACTTTGAGCTCGCGACTGCCATTATTTATTTTTTTATCCAGCGCCCAAAAACGCTTGTATGCCTGGTTGTACTTATCCGGGACACTATTGAAAACTCCACCGAGCATGCCAACATTATCGACATCCACCTCATCAGCACTGCTGTCTGAATTATCGTATTCAATCAACCCTTGCTGACGCAGGATGAGAAACAGTGTGAAGTATTCACCGGCCAGTGCGGCATAATCGGGATTGGATTGAAATACCGGGTTGTTCTGTAGTGTTTCCTGCGGTTTAAATTCGTCGCTACCTTCTTCCAACAGCAACTCGAAGGGGCCACATCCCATATCACAAATCCGACACAGTCCCTTGCTATCCGTCTTTCCTTTTATGACAGTCTTGTTACTGTCAGTCAGTACAAACGGTGCATTGGGAACAGGCTTCCCATCATCATAGTGATAATGAATAGTGACTTCGCAGCCACATTTCACGCAACCACCAGAGATGATGTTATCGGTTGAGAAGTTTTTCTTGGCTGCTTCATCACTGGATAGCAAATTAGCCGTTTTATTTTTACTCATGATTCCCTCAACCTATCCCTTGTCCAACTCGCAGAGTGCTTGCTCAAATAACCTGTCCATGCGGCTCTGTTGCCCAATCAGTTCAGCTGGTTCTGCCATGATTTTTTTTGCCCAGGGAAGCGCCATAAATCCCGCAGGCATTTCCAGCTTTAGACTCAAGAAGCGAATGACATCCTGCTGATTTTTGAACCCATGGGAGAGCGCCTCTTGCTCACCCTCTTTGATGAAAGAGAACAACTGCTCTGACTGCCACTCCTTCACCACCGGATGATGCACCTGGATATGCGCGACATACTCATCGTGTGCAACGCTCTCTGATAGCGAGTTCAATGCAGTCCACTGTGCAGGTGATAACCGTTGTGGTGCACACCCTGCGAGGTCATGTTCGACCCGGTCAATAAGCTGGAGATACTCACAACTCCCCTCCGGCGACATATCGATGAGGGTGGCAACGGGACCAAACAGCGCAGTTGCCTCAGCAGGAGAGCTTGCCGTCAAGAGAGGCTTAACCACCTGCCAGTCACTGAGCCGCAAGATGGCAGTTTCATCTTCAGGGGTTGTTATCCAGGACCACTGGCGCAGATGTGCCAGCAATGCTTGCAACTGTTGTAGCGGCGTATAGGCCAGCATAAACCAGTCGAGTTGGAGCAGCACTCCCCAGCCTGGTTGATGGGTGACAAGGCGCTGGAGCTCTGGCCAATTTTGTCGATGAACGGGGATGAGGTAGGGGGAGATGGTACTATGCAACGCGCCCGTCTCCCCCCAATACAGCCTGGTCTGCTCAAGGCTACCGCCCCATTTTTCTGCCAAGCCAGGCACAGCCTCGTTGATGGCTGCCTCGGCAAACATGAACAGACCTTGGCCATCCAACAGCGTCTGCCACTCATCATCCCGATACTTGCCAGATATCATCACCTTGTTTGCCATCACGCCTTACGCTCCTTTGTCGTCAGCCTGGCCAAACATCCATTCACGTCGATGGAAATGGGCCCGGGAATCACTGACCAGCGCTGCATCCATCTTGAATTTTTTAATGGCCATCGATAACGAATAGTGAGAAACCAATTTAATAAACTGAGGGTGCCGATAATAATCCGACCCAATAATCCAGCGATGTGCGGACCAGGACTCCCACTCATCCTCAGATGCCGTAGGATACAACTCACTTGCCAAGAGAATACCGCTTATGAAACGCTGCTCCAGCCATGTTATATCCAGTAAAAATGGATAGTATTCACTGGCTCTAACAAATAACGCGCTGGTCAAATGTTGATAACGCGCCTGATTGGTCAGTACGCGATAAACGTCGGTACTCAACCTGTTTTCATACACTTGTGACGATATATTTATGAGCGAGACTGACGTACTGACACACTCAAACTGTGAGGTTGAATAGCATGTATCGACTATCTCGGGAATATATATATCCATAAAAGGAAATTCAAACTGCTGCCTCGTTGATACATCGGTCATTGTCAGCCAAGTTTTTAGCGTAGCCGGTTCATGAAAAGGGAAAAAGACATGCCGCCCATCGGGATAAAAACAAGTATGGCGAAGTAAACACGCTTGCTGCATGCCGTCTATTTCGTCTGCTGCCGTAAACAACACAACGCCCGTATCAGGGTAGTGTTGATGGGATAATAGCCACAACAACAGACTTTCTGTTGCTGAACCTTCTTTTATAGAAAGCAATAGTAATTCAGTAACCGGATAGCACTGCACACCATAGTCATTGGGCAATAGCCGCCACTCTCCCAGGCATTGTCGATACAGGGATTTCCAATAAGTGATGCCACCTTCTAGCCTGCTGAGGTCAATAATGGAATACACATTGGCAGTCTCATTTCGGACTATATCGAATATAGGTAATGACATTAGTACCACTTGTCTAACTATTAAGTTAATTGGCGGTTCTTATCATATCTGAATATGATGAATTGATTAATAATGAGAAGGGCGGTAATGATAATGGGGGCGTCGGTAAAGTCACAAAAAACATTACCTTCAATGTCGAGGTTATAGGGCAGTCTTTCCTGCCCCATTGGTCTCATATCACTATATCTTCTCACCCTTGGCCCAGCGCTCGCGCACCTCGGCAGGCGTCGGTGGGGGAAATTCCACACCTTTGTCAATCAAAAATTGTTTTACCTTAAGAGCCCAAGGATACTGAGGAGAGGACTTATCCATCAGTGACAAGCTATCTTCTACCGAGAAAGCCAAATCAGACCCCCCGCTGTCCCTCACCTTATAATCGGCACCATTCTGCAACAACCAATAGACAACCTCATACTTATCAATATATGCGCCATATAGCGCGCTATTACGGCCAGGACCGTCGGTCAGATTAAGATCTGCACCACGTTTCACCAATAACTTGATATCAGCCCAGCGCGTCTCTCCGATGGCATTAAATATTGCGGGGACACCGTTCTCCCCCAACGAATTAGGATCTCCGCCTGCATCCAATGCGACCTCCAGAAGTTCTGGATATTTGGAACCCGCAACAGAGCTCACAATATTTTCACCGAATCCATTCTTATAGTTGGGATCGGCACCTACTTTAAGAGCCAGTTTTACAGCCCTGTAATCCTTAGTCTCATAAACTAACCAGAGTAGTGGTGTTAACCCTTCCTCTCCCTGGATATTGAGATTGACACCTTGCTCAATCTGACGACGGGCTGCGGCTTCATCACCACGTTGGATAGCGTCCAGCACTTTCACTACCGGGGCGGGGAAAAACTCACTGGCTTGCATACTTTTTCCTCCAACTTGGCATGCCGATAACAAACCCAGCACTCCTACGCAAAGTACTTTCAAACGAGAAACCCATATCATTTTACTCCTCCAAGTTTGCTGGTAATAGTGCCGATATCCTCACTCTTCTGCGCTTCAATCCCGGCAATCACTTGCTCCATACCATGGCGAGCGACGGGGTTTCCCCCTTGCGAGGGCAAGGGTAACATCTTGCCTGCAGCAGGGGGGAGCGCCCCCCCTGCTAACAGCATTCCCCCCAAGGCACCACCAACCGCCGCACCGCCTGACCCGCCCAATGCACCGCCAATCCCGGCAAACAGGGTAGGCACTGCCAGTTTCCCCACTCCTTGCACCATGGTAAGCACCTCACCGTCTACTGCCTGGGTTGTGATCAGCTCACCTACTCTGTCCAGAGGCAGACCCCCTCTACGACTCACCGTATTGGCATGTAGTCCAGCGGCGTTAAAGGTATAACCGGGCAGTCCTGTAGCACCAACCCCCGCGGAGGCCAATCCTCCCCCTAATGAATGTCCTACGGCAACCAACGGGGATGAAGGTGAAGCAACCGTCCGTTTGACCTGCCGCGCCAAATCCATTGCCTGATTGTATTGCTTTGTTTCAGAGCCTATTCCTTGAGCTCCATTGGTCATCCAGTCCAATCGACCGGTGACTGCATTGTTGGTGCCCCGATAGGTGAGCATGGTCTCGTTATTGATGGAGGATTTGAACAAAGCGGCACCAAATCCTGTCGTTTTATTCGTAAATTCCGCTTTTTCCAGGCCAGGTATTTTCTTGGTATCTACCTGAGAAAGGCCAACAGGAGCCGTAGGCAAGCCAGTTCGCGCACCGCGATTAAATTCATCAACGGCATAGACATACTGCGCAGCCTCAGCACGCAGAATACTGTCATTGTTAAAGCCCAGACGTTTACCTGCATCTGCCAATCCCGGCACCTTGGCGGCACGCTCGGATAATTGTTTACGCGCCTGATAGCGCAGCTTGCGCTGTGCCTCGGTCAAAGTTTTTTCCACCTCTGGCAAGGCGACGGGAGCTGCCCACTCAAGCAGTGTTTGCCAGGGCACCAGCATGGGCGAGAGCGCCAACAAGGGCAGCCGTTTTTTGGCTGCTTGCTCAGCGCAGCGCTTGGCCGGTGATTGATAGGGGGTATCCCCGATGACCACATTGCCACTGCCTGCCGCAACAGAGCCACCACAGCCAATGGCATCGCCTACCCTTGCTGCCGCCTTACCGTTGATAAACACGTTGCTGGAGCCACCAGAGATGGCGCGACTATGAATGCCATGAGGCATGTTGGGACAGGGGCAAGCATGGAGCAACACGGCATCCCCTTTACGTGCTGCTGGCTTGCCATTGATGATGACATCGCCACTACCCGCAATAATGGGGGTCGCCGGAAAACAGCCATGACCGGCACAGCTATCACCTAATCGGGCAGCACTTGGCATAATAACTCCTTAGCGACGATCCGGGGCATCCGGCAGGGTGGGCTTATTGGGGGCTTCCGGTTCGATGGCGACCGGCGCCGTACCAGCACCGGGTGAGCCACCATCGTTGATCTTGACCACATTGCCCGAGATGGTGACTCCCGCATCATCAAGCTTGATAAAACCACCGGGCCCCTTGATGGTCAGTGCCTGTCCCGCCTCCAGCACAATGTCTGTGGCTTTGAGATAGCTGTCTGAACCCACCACTACTCGCTGATGTGCCCCCACGACCAACTCTTCCCCACCAGAAATAGAGGTCTGGCGGCTACCATCCAGATGAGTGATCTCGCCCCCACCGATAAATCGCTTGAATGAAGCCATCACTTTTTGCACAAAGTGGCGGCCGATCAGCTGGTGATGATCCTGCCCAATTTGTTCAACATCATCTTGCGCTATCGTGCGATGGCTGTGGCGGTCCACCCGCTGGAACTGGTCCTGGTTGACTGTCAAATGCTGATCCAGTCCCACGCTTTGGCGATGAATATGGTTGATGACCACATCCATGTCTTTTTGGGCATGGATGTAAATCTGCTCTCTCGACGCTTCATCTTCAAAGCGCAGCTCATTGAAGCCTTGGCCCTTATGTGTGTCGGTTCGCAGCAGTGTCCGTGTTTTATGTTCGGGCAATACATAGGGGGTTTGGTTGGTGGCGTGATAAGTCCGCCCTGTCACGATGGGCTGATCCGGATCTCCTTCGAGGAAGCTCACTATCACTTCGTGACCGATACGCGGCACCGCCATCATGCCATATTGGCCACCCGCCCAACCTTGGCTGACACGCACCCAACAAGAGCTCTGGTCGTTGCTGGCACCATAGCGATCCCATGGGAACTGCAGCTTGATCCGGCCATATTTGTCGCAATAAATCTCTTCACCGGAAGGCCCCACGACTGTGGCAATTTGGGGACCATCTACCATGGGTTTATGTGGTAAGAGCGGTCGCCAGGTTTGCAGCGCTTTCACAACCGAGAACTCATTGGTCACCGTTGTCGCACCATCGCCGCCTTCTTCTTCCAGTGCTTGGGGCTGCTTGCCGGTATGAACAATGCTGACGATTTGCCAATCGGTATTCAACGCTGCATTTGGGTGCTCACTCAATGCAAAAGTCTGGCCCGGCAACAGCGCCGCACAGTTTGATTGGCCTCGACTTGCCATGGCATCCCTGCGCAGTGCATCAAGCCGATACTGGGTAAACGATTTGCCACTGGGGTCTTGCTTGAAGCGCCCAGGGTAGTCGAAGTGCTGGTAGGTATCGCGCTGATGTTCCAGCTCGGCCCCCATCTTCTTGTGGGACAAGGCATAGGCCGGGGTCTTGAAGCTGTAATCCTTGAGTTCAACTTCAGCCTGACGCACTGCTTCTCGATAGTGGAACTGACGAATGTAAGGCCCTTGCTCTAGTGAGCGGTTGCCCAAATTGAAGAAGAGCGCAGGCCCATCGGTGAGCGCTGCGGCATCGTCTGCAAACACGAGACGATGCTTGCCAGCTTCAAACTCATGAAAGTAGAACATCCCCTCTTCTGCGGCGAGGCGATTAATGAATTCAAGGTCAGATTCCCGGTACTGTACGCAGTACTCCCGTTGCACATGAGCATGCTTGAGTGCAAAGGCGTAGTCGGTAATGCCGTGCTCTTGTAGCAGGGCGCCGATGATCTCTTCCGGCTTTTGGGCCTGGAAAATACGGGCATTATGACGCAGACCCAATCGCCACAGCACAGGTTTGACTTCCATGCTGTAGCGCGTTCGGCGAAAACCGCTGTCGCCTTGTTCGAACTGACTCACCACACCGTTCACACGTCGCTGCAACTCGCCGTTGTACCACACCAGCAACTCACAAGGTTGATCCAGTACCGCACCAAAATCGATATCCGGCTGACTACTCGCCAGTTGCAATGAAAGGGTGAACGGATCGCTTAATGCCTCATGCAACGTAAAACTTGCCACAACAAACGTGGTGGCAGGCAGTGCGCCCACCTTCACGGTGAATTGCAATCCGGTCTGATTAGCCATGATATCTCCCTATCACCTCTCGAAACTGCGCCAGAAACCTGTCAAAACACCACGCTACCGCCCTCTCCGGTACACAAGCGGTCACCAAAGATAAGTAGCATGACGGGTAATACGATGTGTGTGTCTGCATAACAGAACACTCCTTATTGCTTTGCCATCCCTCCGCACTCACCGGCAGGGCGCCAAACCCCAGCAGGGGGATGGCAAAACAGAAAAGCTCCAGCCAACCCGTTGGCCAGGCTGGAGAAAATGCACAGTACAAGAAGCCGGTTGAACAACCGGCTCAAAGACACA
>NZ_CAWNZT010000447.1:0-1095 GCF_963878965.1 Aeromonas sp. HMWF015
CGGGTTGGTGTCTTGTTTTGCATAGCCTTTCAGCACGGCGCTGAACGGCAGTTCGTTATCACCATTAACCAGGGTAAAGGCTGAAGTCGGAGTACCCAGCACGATCGGATCACCACCCGGAGCGGTCATCTTGATACCGGCACCAGCGGCTTGACCACCACCGATCACCAGCAGGCTGGAATCTACCGGGTCTTTGGCACCGCTGAAAGTCACCTTGACAGCATCTTCGGCGTCGGAGATTTCACAGTTCAGCAGCTTGATGCTGAACGGCTTGGAGTTGGACTCACCACCGTTGGCCAGCTCTTTGGTGCTGATCTGGCCCATTTCAACAACCTGGTCAACAGACTCAGGGGCTACAGAGCAAGGGGCGTTGATGATTTCACCGTTAAAAGTGACTTTACCGGAACCGGCACCACCAGCAGCAAAAGCGGAGCCGCACAGCAGCATGGAACCAACACCCATAGCAACCAGAATCTTATTAGCTTTCATTCGTTTATACCTACATTAACGTGTGTTGTACTGCATCACTCCAATCATGCTGGAGTCACGATATTAAGTGATGCCGCGATATACTGCACAGCAACTGTTGGCGCTCGTCTCTCATTAAGCCGATGAGAAGTCATGCCAATAATAAACTGTGCCTTTTCAGGTTTATTTAAATAAGCAAAAGCAGCACACCGCATCAGGGGTAGTTCCCGCTACACCTCAACTGCACAACTACATACGTCCTTGTCGTCTGTGCAGAAAGCCGCATTCTGCTTTTGCTTGACGAACAAATTAACGACTCGTTTGATGCACATCAAATACATTTTGATTTGTATAAATTTTTTTATAAACACAATAAAAACAATGACTTAAACCAACAGTGAAACATGAAGCGATATCATGAAATAAATAAAGTTCATATAAAGGACATCTATTGCAATATTGTCAGACTGTGAATTCAAAGTCGCACACAAAATTTCAACAAGAACACAACAAAGATAATCTATCTATTTTTGACAATAGTTATCAACCACTTCATACCCCCCCCCTAAAGAGGTAATCAGGTAATCAGGTAATCAGGTAATCAGGTAATCAGGTAATCAGGTAATC
>NZ_CAWNZT010000448.1:0-3705 GCF_963878965.1 Aeromonas sp. HMWF015
ATGCGGGTTTATTGCAAAGTGTGTGGCCAGCGGGGCCGCATTACCAAGACCAACCGGCTAAGCGATGATGTCTCGGATCTCTACTGCCAGTGCACCGATGCGGAGTGTGGCCACAGCTGGGTGGCCACCTTGTCGTTCGCCCACACCCTAAGCCCCTCGGCCAAGACCACCAACCAGCTGGTGCTGAGCCTGATGGGGTCGCTGACGCCAGAGGGGCGGCAGCTGGTACTCAAAGGTCTGGGAGCGCAATAGCGCCCCCAGTTGTTTTCTCACTCTTGCACGATGTGGCCATCATATATTGCTTGTGAGATCTTTTTATGAATTGACGCATTACTCACAGTAAAATTGGGAGCGTCGCGAGTAATTTTCCCGAGGGCAACAACTTGTTAGGCTACTAATCTTAACTTGGAATTTACACAGGAACTATGGAGTCATATCTCATCTGCATTGTCATAATTTCTCCTTTACGCACTTTGTAATCCATCCAATCCAAAACAGTACGCCTAGGCTCACCATAACGTGCAGGATCAGGATGGCCGGGTACAGGAAAAGGATGAATCGAAATAGATTGTCCACTCATTTGGCCGTCATGCTTCTCGGATGGCAATGGAACTTGAAATACTTCATTCCCGTAACCAAGAACAAGGAAAGCATACGGGTATCCTGTAACTGTCTTTTTACGGCGCAAAATAAAAGCTGCGATGAAATCGTTTGGCAAAGGCCCGGGCTGGAAGGCGTAAATAACAGGGCACTTGTTTAGGTACTGCTTAGAGTGATCAGACTCCTTAATCCACGCCATCAATCCTGAAAAGTTGGAGATTTCATCATCGGGAAGTAATGTAACCCCAATTTTCATGAATGCTTTTAGTACGGCTACCGGTGTATAAGAGTCTCGCCTTAGTTTGAATGTAACCGTCTTATTTTCCTCATCAATCTCGTAAATTGGATCATCCTCATAGGCAGTGATATTAAGTTTGCTTTGGTCGTATTCGATTCTCCACCCAGGCTTATCTCCGCCTCTTTTTAGCGTTGGCACGCCACTTTTCCCTCTGATGCTAATGAGGGTGCGCATTGGTTTTGACCAATTTCCCAAGTCATTCTCTATTCCTTCCCCAAATTTCTTATTGCATGTATCACACTCATAGGCACTTTCAATGCTTTTGTTTCCTAATAATTCAGGAATAGCGTGAGCGACTTTCTTGAAAGTTACCTCGGGCGACTGTTTTCCGCAGAAGCGGCACGTACGATTTCCCATGTCCCCCAAAACCACTTTATCGCCAGGCCTAACGAACCATTGACCGATAATCTCGTAGTTGGTTTCGTAGAAATTAATATTTGCTTCTTGTTTCTGCATGAGCTTTCTCCGTGCGGTGTATGCCGTAGCTGCCTAACGCTAAGCTAAGTGGCTAACAAACTTACCGTTCAACTTATTTGACCGCCATAAACACTAAACTTAACCAAGATAAAAATGCCGAACGTTTGTTATTCTATCTTGAGCACCTTGTTAGGCGAACTATGCACACCAATTAGTATACTCAGAACAAATTTCACTATGCCATTGTATCATTTCAGGAGTCATTGCTCTTCCCTGCCAGTTAAAGTCGAAAGTACCATCTTTATGAATAAACACAGCCTTGAGCAACGTAATAGCCAATGGGAATAACTGGGCATATTGCTCCATTTCATTTGTATCCATGTATGGTTCAATAAATGTCGCAAAAATAGAGTGTACTCTAATTGCACTTTCAGGATGAGTTGATTCAAAGTGTGAGTTAGGAGAGTTACCATCCATTAATTTGAAATAACATGCAACGAAGAGTAAAGCTAGTAAGGTTGCACCTTTTTCGTTTTTAAATTCAGGTAGTAATTTTTCAATTATTGGATTGGAGTTAATGATTGGGTCTTTAATGTTTTTACGTAAAAATCTAAACGCATAGTTATCAGCTACCAACTCCCTTGCATGACTTTGAATCAAGGTTTTTCTACTGATCTTTCTATGTCCCTCAATATCATCGCTGATCTTCTCTCGGTTTCCGTGCTTATTTACATAATGGCCAACTTCATGTGAAACAACAAAAGATAGTAAACAATCAAATATGAACAATAACAGATGAGAGTCACCTTCTGACTCTTCTCTTTGATCTTCATAATTAAAGCCAACAAAAGGATTGTCAACGAGGTGTAAATCGACAAAGTTAAATGTTCTTGGCTTTCCATTTAACACGCCAGAAGAATGAACTAATAGTGCCAGCTTACAAAGTCGATCAAAGATACCGTATGACACAAATATTAGTTTGTGCTTATATAAAATTCCTGCTCTGATGCCAGTGTCAGTAGTTACACAAAACTCCAAACCAACCTTTTTTACTGCATCCATATACTTAGCAAAGAAAGGAAATACAAGTCCGTTGTCCCTATCACCTAAAAAATCATATATACAACCCAACTCATTACTAAACAAGATATCGTCTAACTCTTGGAGTCTTTTCATTTTGTCATTCATTTATAATGAACCTATAATCGATTGTTTTCCTAACAGGGATTAGATGGAAGGTGGTATTAATCTGTTTATATCGACTTCTATATAACACCGCATAACCTCTGTAACGGTTATGAGAAAATCACTTTAAAATCATAGTATTACTAATATATGTTAATTGTCTAGACGTATTCGCTTGACCATCCCCTTTTACCGGCTGAAGGTCAGCTTGCAGTTCATGCCTACTCCTCGCTGTTGTTGTCCTGTTCCTGCATCCACTCAAGCGCATCCAGCTCTTCCAGCACCCGCCACATCTCTGACTGATAGGGTTGCGGCAGCATCTCGATCCATCGATGCGCTCCAGCGTGGCCTTGTGTCTGATAGACCTCGCCGCACAGCTCGACCAACATTGGCCAGTCCTGATCACCCGTGGGCACTGCGTATTCATCCGGCTGGCCCTGTTCTGCGGGTTGCTGGCCAGCTGGTAGCCAATCCGGCTCGCTTGGTAGTGCGCGGCCTGACTGCAGCTGACCGTTTTCCAGCCATAGGGTGAAACCATCCGCTCTGACGCTGGCGCCTGAGCGCAAACGCCCGATGGAGAAGGGCGATAAACCCCATTGCTCTGCCATTAACTGATCCGCGAAGGCCTCAGGATCCGGCCGCGTACAGTTATTGTCAGAGCTCCAAGGTGCCGGGCTGTCGCCCGTCTTAACCCCAACCCCCCTCGCTGCAGCCTCGGCGGCTTTCCTGGCTTCATGGGTGCCGGCAGGCACAATTTCCCACCCTTGCAGGCGGGTCTTGATGCCCAGGCGAGCAGAGGTAATGCCCATCAGGCGCTTGATGTCTTCGCCATAGCTATTGGCCTGCTCCTCAATGAGGTGGGCCAGTCTGATGGGGTGTTCGGCACGGGTCGCCAGAGCGCCGCCCATGGCGTGCAGGTAGCAGCGAAAGATGCCGTTATCTGCGGCAAAGCGAGCCGCCTCAAAGCGCGGGTCTTGCAGCACAGGCTTTGGTGGGCCCACCAGATCGGCATGCTTCTTGGCGTTGCTGATGCGGCGCAGCTCGCGCCATACCCCGACCGGCGCGCCGCCGATCTGCTGGAAGGTGCGAATGCCCCACCAACTGGCCCAGGCGACGGCATGCAGGGCGCCCTCATCGGCGGCGGTGCCGGCCTCTTCGTCATCGTCCAGGTAGGCGCCGTCGATGTTCTTGGCAATGTATTTGGC